>NZ_JBGFFG010000144.1:0-7660 GCF_056175765.1 Pseudoxanthomonas sp. LjRoot204_2
GCGTGGTCCTGGAAGGCCTGCGCCCCCTCGCCGAATGCGGCGGCCGCGGCCGCGCTGAGGGGTCCCAGCGCATAGAGACGACGGAGGCCGGCAGCCTTGGCACGACGACCGGCGTCGGCGTGCAGCGCTTCGGCGTCGTCGCCCAGTTCGCGCATGTCGCCCAGCACCAGCCAGCCCTCACCGCCGGCCTGCGCGCTCGCCGCCGCCAGGGTGTCGATGGCGGCCACCAGCGAACCGGGATTGGCGTTGTAGCTGTCGTCGATCACCACTGCGCCGTTCGGCAAGGTGCGCGCGACCTGCCGGCCCGCCACGGGCTGCGCAGCGGACAGGCCCTCGGCGATGATCGCCAGCGATACGCCGCAGGCCATCGCGATGCCGGCGGCGGCCAGTGCGTTGAGCACATTGTGGCGACCGGGCAGGTGCAGTTGCACCGCGACGTCGCCGTGCGGCGCCACCAGCACGAAGTCGGAACCATCATCGGTCGCGCGGATGTCGCGCGCGGTCAGGTCGGCGGTCGCTTCCAGGCCGAAGCGCAGGATGCGGCGGTCCGGCACCCGGCTGGCGAAGTACTCGGCGAACGCATCGTCGGCATTGATCACTGCCGTGCCGTCGGCCGGCAGCGCCTCGTAGATGGCGCCCTTGGTCTCGGCCACGCCCATCAGCGAGCCGAGCCGTTCCAGGTGTGCGGCGGCGATGTTGTTCACCAGCGCCACTTCGGGCGTGACGATGTCGGTCAGATAGGCGATGTCGCCCGGCTTGCCCGCGCCCATCTCGTACACCGAGAAGTCGGCATCGTCCGGCGCGTCGATCACGGCCATCGGCAGGCCGATCTCGTTGTTGCGGTTGCCCGGATTGAAGTAGGTGACGCCGGCGCGCTGCAGGATCGACACAACCAGCGTCTTCACCGACGTCTTGCCGTTGCTGCCGGTGATCGCGACCGTCTTCTCCACGCGGTCGCGCTGCAGGCCGGCCGCGATCCGCGCCAGCGCCAGCAACGTATCCGGCACGACCACCTGCGGCACCTCGACCTTCACTTCGTGGTCCACGAGGACCGCGGCGGCGCCCCGCATGGCCGCGTCGTAGGCGAAATCGTGGCCGTCGAAGCGCTCACCGCGCAGCGCCACATACAGGCTGCCCGGCACCAGCGTGCGGGTATCGTGGGTCAGCGAACCGATCACCAGATCGTCGCCCAGCAATTCGCCGCCCGCCCAGTGCGCCAGCAGGGACAAGGGAAGCCGCTTCATCGACGGTCCTCCAGCGCCTGGCGCGCCACGGCGGTGTCGTCGAACGGATGCTTCACGCCATGGATTTCCTGGTAGGGCTCGTGGCCCTTGCCGGCCACCAGCACGATGTCGTCGGGTCCGGCCAGCGTGACCGCGCGTGCGATCGCCTGCGCGCGGTCGCGCTGCACGAGCACCGCGCCCGGGGTCGCGAAGCCGGCCATGATGTCGGCGACGATGCGGTCGCCGTCTTCGGTACGCGGGTTGTCGTCGGTGACCAGCACCACGTCGGCCAGGCGCTCGGCGATGGCGGCCATCTGCGGGCGCTTGCCGGTGTCGCGGTCGCCCCCGCAGCCGAACACGCAGAACAACCTCCCCTGCACGTGGTCGCGCAGGCTGGCCAGCGCCTGTTCCAGCGCGTCGGGCGTATGCGCGTAGTCGATGACCACCAGCGGGCGACGCTGGCCTGCCGCGTCGCTGTCGCCGCCGAGGCGGTTCATGCGACCGTGGATCGGCGCCAGCCGCGACAGCGTGCGTGCGATGTCGGCGGGGGTATCGCCCAGTGCGTGCAGCGCGCCGGCCACGGCCAGCAGGTTGTCCACGTTGAAGCGCCCCAGCAGCCGCGACTGCACCGCCTGCACGTCGTCGCCGACCATCAGGTCGAATGCGATGCCGTTGCCATCCAGCCGCAGCGCGTCTGCCCGCACGCTCGCGTCCGCCTGGCCGCGCGAGCTGACGCCGATGCGCTRCACGCCATGCGGCAGGCGCGCGAACAGGTCGCGGCCGTAGGCGTCGTCGAGGTTGATGACGCCGGCTTTCAGGCCTTCGCGCGAGAACAGCCGTGCCTTGGCCGCCCCGTAGCGCTCCATGTCGCCGTGGTAGTCCAAGTGGTCGCGCGTCAGGTTGGTGAATACGCCGACATCGAAATGCACCGCGTCCACGCGCCCCTGGTCGAGCGCGTGCGAGCTGACTTCCATCGCCACCGCCTTCGCGCCGGCATCGCGGAACTGCGCGAGCAGCGCATGCATCTGCAACACCAGCGGCGTGGTGAAACCGGTGGGCACCACTTCGCCGTACATGCCGGCGCCGAGGGTGCCGACGGTCGCGCAACGCACGCCCCGCAGGTGCCAGGCCTGCGCCAGCAGCTGTACGGTCGACGTCTTTCCATTGGTGCCGGTGACGCCGACCATCTTCATGTCGTGCGACGGCGCGGCGTGGAAACGGTCGGCCATGGTGCCCATGCGCATGCGCAGCCCGGGAACGGCGATCGCGTCGCGCGGCGCTTCCAGGCCATCGGGTACGGGCGGTTCGAACAGGATCGCGCTCGCGCCGTTCTCCTGCGCCTGCGCGGCGAAGTTCAGGCCATGCGCGCCGAAGCCGGCAATGGCGACGAACGCGTCGCCGGGCTGCACGCTGCGGCTGTCCAGCGTCAGGCCACGCACCACGATGTCGCGCGGCACATCCACGTCGGGCAGCAGTTCGGCGAGCGCCATCATCCGCCTCATCGCGTGGCCCCCGTGGCGGGCGCCGCTGCATGCGGGGTATCGAAAGCGGAGGGATCCATCGTGTCGACGGCATCGTCGGGGACCGGCGCCGGTGCCGGTGCGGGCACGCCGCCGTCCTGCTTGCCCGCGTTCTTCGCCTGCGCGGCGAGCCACGCCTCGATGTCGTCCGGCGGCACGTCCATCAGACGCAGCGTCCCGTCCATCACGTCATGGAAGACCGGCGCGGCCACCAGGCCACCGTAGTAGCCGCCTTCCTGGGAGTCGTTGATCACCACGACGGCGGCGAAGCGCGGATTGCTGGCCGGCACCAGACCGGCGAAGAACGACGCGTAGCGCCCCTTCGCGTACCCGCCACCGGACGCGATGCGCGCCGTGCCGGTCTTTCCGGCCACGCGATAACCGAGCACGCCCGCGCGCTTGGCGCCGCCCTGCGTCACCACGGTTTCCATCATTCCGACGACCTCGTGCGCGATCGCCGGGTCCAGCACCTGCGGCGCCTCGCTGCGCTGGCCCTTCACGAACGTGGGCGTCACCAGCCTGCCGCCGTTGCCCAATGCCGAGTAGGCACGCGCGATCTGCAGGGGCGTCACCGCCAGGCCATAGCCGTAGGACATGGTCGCCTTCTGCAAGCCATTCCAGCGGTCCGGCGGCGCCAGCATGCCGGCGGACTCGCCCGGGAAACCGCTGCCCGGCTTCTGGCCATAGCCGAAGCTGTGGATGCTCTCGTAGAAGTAGGCGTTGGGCAGCTTCTCCGCGATCTTGATCGAGCCGATGTTCGAGCTCTTGGTGATCACGCCGGTGACGGTCAGCACACCGTTGTTCCGCGGCACGTCGCGGATGGTGTACCGGCTGTTCAACGCCATGTAACCGGGGTTGGTGTTGACGAGCGTCGACGGCGTGACCACCCCGGCCTTCAGCGCGGTCGATACGGTCAGCGGCTTCATCGTCGAGCCGGGCTCGATCATGTCCGTCAGCGCACGGTTACGGCGCGCATCCGGCTTCACCCGCTCGATCGCGTTCGGGTTGTAGGTCGGCAGGTTGACCATCGCGAGCACTTCGCCGGTGGCGACGTCCATGATCACGATCGAGCCGCTGCTGGCCTGGTGCTCGAGCAGCGCATTGCGCAGTTCGCGGTGGGCCAGGTACTGGATGCGGCGGTCGATGCTGAGCGTYAGGTCCTTGCCCGGCTGCGCGGAGCGGATCAGGTCCACGTTCTCGACGATGCGGCCGCGGTTGTCGCGGATCACCTTCTGCGCACCCGGCGTACCGCTGAGCCACTCGTCGAAGGCCAGCTCCAGGCCTTCCTGCCCGCGGTCGTCGATGTTGGTGAAGCCCAGCACGTGGGCCATCGCGGGGCCCTGCGGATAGAAACGGCGGAACTCGCGCTGCGAGAACACGCCGGGAATCTTGTGCGCCAGGATCTTCTGCGCCTCGTCCGGATTGATCCGGCGCTTGAGGTACAGGAACTCCTTGTCGGCCTTCTGCGACAGGCGGTTGGTCAGGTGGTCGAGCGGCACGCCCAGCGCCTGCGCGAGTTCCGGCAGGCGGTCGGGCGCCTTCAGCAGTTCCTGCGGGTTGCCCCATACCGATTCCACCGGCGAGGACACCGCCACCGGCTCGCCGTTGCGGTCGGTGATCATGCCGCGCGAGGTCGGGATCGGAATCTCGCGCAGGAAACGCGCATCGCCCTGGCGCTGGTAGAAATCGTGGTTGATCAGCTGCACGTACGCCGCGCGCCCGACCAGGCTGATCGAACACAGGCCCATGGCGCCGAGCACCAGTGCCAGGCGGCCGCGCAGGTTGAAGCGCGCGCGGTTGCGGTTCTTGGCCGGCGCGGCGTTCATGGACGCACCACCACGATATCCGCCGCTTCCGGCGACTTCATGCCCAGGCGCACGCGGGCGATCTGGTCGATCCGGGTCGCTTCGGCGACCGTGGCCTGCTCAAGCTGCAGGCGACCGAATTCGACGTTCAGTTCGTCGCGTGCGCGCTCCAGCCGCGTCACTTCATCGAACAGCACGCGGTGGCGATGGCGTGCATACACCACGCCGATCGCCGAGGCGATATTCGCCAGCACCAGCACGGCGATCAGGAAGCGGCTCATGCGGCCACCTCCAGCTTCTCGGCCACGCGCAGCACGGCGCTGCGGGCGCGCGGGTTCGAGGACACTTCGTCGAGCTCGCCCTTCTGCCCACCGCCGATGGCGCGCAGGGTCGGCGTGAAGTCCAGCGCCACCGGCAGGCGGCGGTTGGCCGGCGGCGCCTTGGCGTGCCGGTTGATGAACTGCTTGACGATGCGGTCTTCCAGCGAATGGAAGCTGATGACAGCCAGCCGGCCGCCGACTTTCAGGCGCATGAGGGCCGCATCGAGACCCGCTTCCAAATCCGCCAGCTCGCGGTTGATGTGGATGCGGATCGCCTGGAAGCTGCGGGTGGCGGGATGGATCTTCTCCCCGCGCGGCATCACGGAGGCGATGACGCCTGCCAGGTCGGCGGTGCGCATGAAGGGCTGCGTGGCGCGACGGGCGACGATGGCGCGCGCGATGCGGCGACTCTGCTTCTCTTCGCCGTAGGTCCACAGCACGTCGGCGATGTCGCGCTCGTCGGCGCGCGCGATCCACTCGGCCGCGCTTTCGCCCGATTCGGGATCCATGCGCATGTCGAGCGGACCGTCCTTGCCGAAGCTGAAGCCGCGCTCGGCCACGTCGAGTTGCGGCGAGGACACGCCCAGGTCCAGCAGCACGCCGTCCAGGCCGGCCGCGGTTTCATTCCACTCGGCCAGCGACGCGAAGCTGCCGCGGAAGATCGACACGCGCGCATCGCCCGCGAACATCCGTTCGGCATGGGCGATCGCTTCGGGATCCTTGTCCATCACCAGCAGCCGGCCTCCCGGGCCGAGGTGTTGCAGCACGCCGCGCGCGTGGCCTCCACGCCCGAAGGTGCCGTCCAGATATGTTCCGTCCTCCTTCACCTGCAGCCCTTCCATGACCTGCGTGTACAACACCGGCAAGTGCAGCGCGGGGAGGTGATCGGCCGGCGCGGACTGCCGCTTGCCGTCACCCTTGCTCACAAGCGCAGCTCGAGCATGTGTGCGCTCAGATCGTCGTCGGTGAGGGACTGACGGATCTGCGCGTGGTGCGCCTGTTCGCTCCAGAGTTCGAACTTCTCGCCCATGCCGAGCAGCACGGCCTTTTTCTCGATTCCCACCGCGCTGCGATGGCTGGCCGGGATGCTGATGCGGCCATTGCCGTCCAGCTCGACCGGCGACGCGGCGCCGATCAGCTTCAACTGCAGGCTGCGGTGCGCCTTCTGGGTGCTGGGCAGCTTGCTGACCTCATCACGGACGCGCTGCCAGACCTTCTCGGGGTACAGGTAGAGGCTGCCGCCCTCGAAGGGGTTGTAGGTGATCACCAGGCGGTTGCCGCACTCGCGCGCGACGAGGTCACGGYACGCGGTGGGCACCGCGAGCCGTCCCTTGTCGTCCACTGTGATGGCGGTCTCACCCTGAAACACTGCCCCTGCCTTCCCGACGCGCGAATGAGCGATCAATTGAACCACGAAAAACCACTGAAAACCCGGTTTTCCCTCTGTTGCCCACATTAGCAGCGCGCACAGGGTTGTCAACAGGAAACGACCGCTTAAATCACTTGGCGGATCAATGGCTTGCAGCAAACTTCAGAGACTTGTTCAAGCCTTATCCACAAGTTGCTGTTTCGTCTCAAATTTTGAGATTGAGGGACGATTCAGTGAGGTGACCGTCGTTTCACATCCCGTCTCGTCCGCGCCGGCGCTCCCGGGTGGAACTGCGCAAACCGGAGGCCCAGAATCGGCCCATGTGCCTCGTCGCCCTCGCCTGGAAGGTCCACCCGCGCTGGCGGCTGCTGCTGGCAGGCAACCGCGACGAGTTCCACGCCCGACCTACGGCGGCGCTGGCGCACTGGGAGGCATCGCCCCACGTGATGGCAGGCCGGGACCTGCAGTCGGGCGGCACCTGGGCCGGGGCGGAGGCCGGCGGGCGGGTGGCGGTGGTCACCAACGTGCGCGATCCGGCCATCCGGATTCCGGGGGCTCCGTCGAGGGGTCAGCTGGCGGCCGGTTTCCTGCAGTCGCCCGACGGTGCGACGCACCGCGCCACCGGCGTGCTGGTGGCCGCCGAAGCCTTTGCCCCGTTCAACCTGCTGCTCGCGGACGCCGCCGATTGCGAATACGTGAGCAACTACCCCACGCCCCGTCGGATCACGCTCGCACCGGGTCTGCACGGCTTGTCCAATGGCGACCTGGACGAGGCTTGGCCAAAGACGATGGCGCTTAAGGAGCGACTTGCCGCATGGGTGTCGGCGGAGAGGGACGAAGTCGATACGCTTTGGAGCGCGCTGGCGGACGAAACCCCCGCGCCCGACGACCGCCATCCCGACACCGGCGTAGGCATCGACGTCGAACGCAGGCTGTCGCCGGCCTTCATCCGTGGCGAACGCTATGGAACCCGCGCCAGCACCCTGATTGCCATCGATCATGCGGGGCATGGGTGGATCAGCGAGCGGAGGTTCGGGCCTGACGGTGTGTTCGAGGGGGAGACGACGTTGCGGATCCAAACTGGCGCGTAGCCAGCGCTATCGAAGCTGGAGGCTCGCGGTTGCGACTTACGTCGCTCCTACAGGGAACCCTGTGATCGCTCGCCTTTAACTGCCCCCTGAGTCAGGGGGCGGCGAGCGCACCGCGCGAGCGGGGGTGTGGCAACGAAGGCCTGGGGCCCAAAGTTCGCAATGCGAACTTTGGGAGCTTCAACGCGCTTCGCGCGTTGAAGCTGGCGGCGGAGCCGGCCGATAAGCCGGGTTCTGTCGTGGACAGTCATTCCTCTAGGCGCAACGTCACCGTTACGCTCAAGCAACCTACCCGGAGACACTGCGGGCCGCAGCATAGCCTCCCTATTTGGTCT
>NZ_JBGFFG010000145.1:0-7658 GCF_056175765.1 Pseudoxanthomonas sp. LjRoot204_2
GTGCACACCGCCTTCCGCGAGCGCGTCGGGCGAGAAGCCGGGGCGCTCGTCGTCCTGCGCCCAGGACACATGCTCGCGCGGGCCCGGCACATAGACTTCCCACTTGCCGTAGCGGGGCTTCTCGCCGAAGTTGAAATCGACCGGCACGCGCACGACCCAGTGCGGCTGCTCCGCGGCATCACCGCGGGTGGGGGTATTGAAGGTCCACTTTTGCGCCGCGCCGATCGCCGCGCGCGCGAAGCGCTCGCGGAACTGGCGCATCTGCCCTTCGCTGGCGACCATGCGCAGGTTCACCTGCTCCGCGACCACGTCGTCGACAGTGCCGTCACGGCCGATCTTCAACAGCAGGTACACGGTTCCCTGGACGCCGCCCTGGGCCGCCGCCATCGGATAACCCGGCGGCTTCATGCCAATGCTGCTGATGCGCTCCTCCGCCGGCATGGCCTGGTAGTCCCCGAAGTCCGCACCCCGGACCGTGACCTGCATCTTGCCGTCTCCGGTCGATTTCGCCACCAGCCGGGCGCTCATCCGCGTGCGCACCTGCCTGACGACGCCTTCCACCAGAACCGGCTCGAAGCGCCACGACGTCGCGACCTGGGTCACGAAGGGCGCGATGCCCTCCGGCAACCGGTCCGGCGTGTCCAGGTCCACGGCGGCCACGCTGCCATCGGTGCGGATGGTGATCATGCCGGTGACCAGCATGCTGCCTTCGACCTGCTTGCGGACGGCACGCGGGCCCTCCGCATGGGCGCCCTGCGCGAACGCCACCAGCCCCACGAGCACCCACACCAGCCAGGCCATGCGCTGCTTCATACGTTCTCCTCGATCCCTGGAAACGGGTCCGTCGTGACCCTGTCCGCCGCATACTATCCCCGCGAGGTGACGCATGCACGGTAGTGGTCTGGAGTTGGCGCTGGTGTTCCTGCTGGCCGCGGTGATCGCGGTGCCGGTGTTCAAGCGGTTCGGGTTGGGGGCGGTGCTGGCCTATCTGGTGGCCGGGGTGGTGCTGGGGCCGGACGGGCTGGCGCTGGTGCGCGATGCCGACCGCATCCTCAACGCCGCGGAGATCGGCGTGGTGATGATGCTGTTCGTCATCGGCCTGGAACTGTCGCCTTCGCGCCTGCGGGTGATGCGCAAACCGGTGTTCGGCGCCGGCGGCCTGCAGGTGCTGCTGAGCGCGCTGGTGCTGGGCGGCGTCGCGCTGCTGTTCGAACACCACTGGAAGACCGCGCTGGTGGTCGGCCTGGGGCTGGCGCTGTCGTCCACCGCCGTCAGCCTGCAGTTGTTGTCCGAACACAAGGAACTGACCAGCGAGCACGGCCGCCTCGGCTTCGCGATCCTGCTGTTCCAGGACCTGGTGGCGATCCCCCTGCTGGCCGCGATCCCCCTGCTCGGCGGCGCGAAGAACGAAACGCTGACGTGGACGATGGTGTTCCATGCCGTCGGTGCCATCGCCGTCGTCATCCTCGGCGGCCGCCTGGTGCTGCGGCAGCTGTTCCGCATCGTCGCGCGCACGCGCATGCCCGAGGTGTTCACCGCCACGGCGCTGCTGGTGGTGCTGGGCATCGCCTGGTTCATGCAGCTGGCCGGCCTGAGCGCGGGCCTGGGCGCGTTCCTGGCCGGCGTGCTGCTGTCCGACTCGGAGTTCCGCCACGAGCTGGAATCGCAGATCGATCCGTTCAAGGGATTGCTGCTGGGGCTGTTCTTCATCGCGGTCGGCATGGACATCGACCTGGATGCGGTGGCCGAGCAGCCGGAACTGATCGCCTCGGGCGTGCTGATCCTGCTGACAGTGAAGTTCGCCCTGCTGTTCGGCGTCGGCCGCTGGCCGGGCCGGCTCGATCCGCGCAGCGCGCTGATGCTGGCCGGCACGTTGTGGTTGGGCGGCGAATTCGCCTTCGTGGTGTTCAGCGAGGCCGCGCGCGTGAAGCTGATGGACGTGGCGCTGCGCAACCAGTTGAGTGCGATCGTGGGCCTGTCGATGGCGCTGACCCCCTTGCTGTTGCTGGGCCTGCACCGTCTGCTTGCCGACGTGAAACGGCCGACGGCCGCGCCGCGCTCGTTCGACGAGATCCCGGACGAGCAGCCGCAGGTGCTGATCGCGGGCATGGGCCGCTTCGGCCAGATCGTCGCCCGCTTGCTGACCGCGCAGCGCATCCCGTTCGTCGCGCTGGAGCACAGCCCCGAGACGGTGGACACCCTGCGGCGGTTCGGCAACATCCGGCTCTACTACGGCGATCCGACCCGGCCGGACCTGCTGAGGTCCGCGGGCGGCCAGCACGTGAAGGTGTTCGTGATCGCCATGGACGACCCGGACACGAACATCAAGGCGACCCGCTTGATCCGCCGCATGTTCCCCGACGCGCGCGTGCTGGCGCGTGCGCGCAACCGGCAGCATGCGTGGCGGCTGATGGACCTGAGTGCGGAGGCCTATCGCGAAACGCTGGGGTCGAGCCTCGAGATGGCGCAGCAGGTGCTGGTGGAACTCGGCATGCCGCCGGAAACCGCCGCCGAACACGCGCGGCGGTTCCGCCAGCACGACGAGAAGCTGCTGCGGGCGCAGTACCTGGTGTACGACGACGACGGCGCGGTGATCCAGACCGCGCGCGATGCGGTCAGCGACCTGGAGAAACTGTTCGAGGCCGATGCGACCGGCCAGGACGCGCCGGCGAAGTGAGCGCGCGCGTCAGCCGCGGTCGCGGAGGAAGCGGGCCATCGATGCGCCGGCGCCCGGCGTGGCGGGAACGAATTCCGCCGCCACGTCGATGAATCCGCGCATCACCGCGATCTCGCGCGGCGTCCGGTTCAGCGTGTCCCGCAGCTCCGGATCTGCGCCTGCCCGCAACAGGCGGCTGACGACGCGCAACAGGCCGTGCAGCGACGCCAGGTGCAGCGGACCGAAACCGCGCGGATCCTGCACGTCCAGCGAGACGCCTTCGTCCAGCAGGCGTTCCAGGCCCGCCAGCACCACCTCTTCGTCGCACGCGGTCCCCGGTTCGGCGCGCGCGCCCAGCAACAGCAGCAGCGGCGTCACCGCGCCTGCCGCCATCGCTTCGGATTCCGCACCGGACAACAGCAGCGTATCCAGCAGCGCCAGCAACCGCGGCTTCTCGCGGGCGGTGAATCCGTAGAGCGCGGCGCAGTGCAGCGGCGTGAGGCCCTGCGCATCGCCGGCCTGCACGTTGGCGCCGGCGGTGATCAGGCGGGCGGCGATCTCCGGCAGGCCGAGCGCCGCGGCCAGCATCAGCACGGTCACGCCACCGGGCAGGCGGTATTCGATGTCGGCGCCGGCCGCGAGCAGCGCGCCGACGATCTCGACCTGGCGCATGCTCACCGCAGCCGACAGCGGCGTGGCGCCGGTATGGGCGGCACGTTGCGCGTCGGCGCCGCGCGCGAGCAGCAGCTCGACGACGGCCGTGAAACCGCCCCCCGCGGCGCGCAGCAGCGCCGTGCAGCCTTGCGCATCGGGAGAATCGACATCGAAGCCGAGATCCAGCAGGCGTCGCACGGCATCGCGATCACCGGCCATCGCCGCTGCCGGCAGGTCGGCGGGACGCAGCGCGCGCCGCGGCAGCGGCCAGAGGCGCCAGTCGAGCCAGTCGGCCAGGTCGCGACGCCCGCACGCCAGGGCGACGCCGAGCGGGGTCTGGCCATCGGCTGCACGCGCATCCGGCGAGGCCCCCTTCGCGACCAGGTGCTTGAGCGCCGTCTCGCGGCCCAGCACGGCGGCCAGATGCAGCGCCGTCATGCCGTGGCTGTCGCGCGCTTCGCGGTCCACGCCGATGTCGAGCAGGCGGTCGAGCACGCGCTGCCACCCCAGGCGCACCGCCAGGGACAACGCCGGATCGCCCTGCCCCGACGACGCGAACGGATCGGCGCCACGTTCCAGCAGGTCCAGGGCACAGGATTCGAGTGCGCGCGCCGCCTGGTCGTCCGCCGCGCAGGCCGCCATGAAACGCGCAAGACCGCCGGCGCCGGAAGGCGATACCCCGCGTGCCAGCAGGGTGGCCAGCGCGGGCTGGCCAGCGACGCCCTGTGCCAGCACGGCGAAGACCAGACTGTCGCCACGCTCATTGCGGGTGTCGGGGTCGGCGCCGTGGCGCAGCAGCCACGCCAGGCGCGCGGGCCGCTGCATGTCGGCGTCGTGCAGCAGTGCACCCAGTTCGTCGCGGGAGCACAGCCGCGCCAGCGCATCCAGACCATCGAACTGCCCGCTCGCCAAGCCGTYGCGCAGCAGCGCCGAGGGGGCACGGTCGGGCGGCGTCTCGTCGTCGGCCGCAGCGACGGCGGTGGGCAACGCGTAACCGGGATCGAGGGCCGACACCAGCGCCCAGCGTCCGGCTTCGGCCGCTGCATCGACCGCGCGCCGGCCTTCCGCATCGGCAGCGGCAGGATCGACACCCCATTCCAGCAAGCGCCTCACCAGCGCGGGCGAGGCATGGTCCGCGGTGCACGCCAGCATCAGGGCGTTGCGATGCCCGGCGTCGACGGCGGCGCGATCGGCGCCCGCGTCGGCCAGCTTTTCCAGCATGGCCAGATGCCCGCCGCGGGCGGCTTCCAGCCACGGCGTGCGCTGCTGGCTGTCGCGCGCATGCACGTCGGCACCCGCCGCCAGCAGGGTTGCGGCGATCTCGGCGTGGCCGGCGAAGGCAGCTTCGTGCAGGGCGCTACGGCGCTGCGCGTCGCGCGCGTCGACCTTGGCCTTGTGCTTGAGGAGCAACTGGACGCCCGCGGGGTCGTCCTCTTCGGTGGACGCAGCGGCCAGCAGCACCGGCTGCCCGCCCTGCGGGTCAGGGCGCGCACCGCGTTCGAGCAGGAACTTCGCCAGCCGCCAGTTGCCGGCCACGCAGGCGACGCCGAGCGGCGTCAGGCCATCGTGGTTCAGTGCATCCAGTTCCGCCGCCGCGTCGCGCAGCAGTGCCACCACGCCGGGGTCGGAACTGCGGGCAGCGTGGTGCAGCGGCGTGTTGCCATCGCCGTCGGCAATGCGAGGGTCGGCACCGTTGGCCAGCAGGGTCGTGACGGCATCGGGGCGGCCATGCCAGCTGTCGCGCGTCGCCGCCAGCAGCGGAGTGACGCCGGCATGCGCGTGGTTGAGGTCGACCCCGTGGGCGATCAGCGTGCGCAGCAGCCGGAGGTCGGGCAGTACCGCAGCGAGGGCGCCGAGGCTGCGCTGGTCGCGCGCGCCTTCTGCCGGCAGCGCATGCGGGTCCGCGCCGGCGTCGATCAATTCCAGCGCGCGCTCGACGCGGCCGGTCCGCGCGGCGTCGAACAGCGCCTGCTCCAGGTCGGTCACCGGTCCGGCGGAGACCGGAACCTCCGCGAAGGCGTCGACGTCGACATCGCCGTCGGGCATTTCCACCACCGGCAGGACGCCTGCCCCCTGCAGCCGTTGCACGCCCAGGTGCAGGAGCGGCAGGGACACGGCGTAGACGATGGCCGCCACCACGCGCGCTGCATCGGGCACCAGGCCGGGCCACGCCAGGCACAACCCGCCGCCTACGGCGAGCGCCAGCAGCGTCGCCACGGCCAGCCCACGCCAGGCATGGAAGTCGCGCTCGACCAGCCCGCGCCAGTGGGCCGACAGCGCTCCGCCGTCGCGCTCCAGCCCGTGCCACAGTGGCCATGTGCGCCAGAGTCCCACGATCACCGCGCCGACCACCGCACTGACGCCCAGCGCCGCCGGCAGGCTGCCGCTGTCGTGCAGCGAGGCCAGCGGCCAGGCCAGCAACGCGGCGCTGGCAGCGAACGCGATGCCCCAGGCCAGCAGCAGCGCGGGCAGGTCTTCCCGCCAGGCACGGGCCGGTGCCAGCACGCGCGTGCCGCGCAGCCACGACACGGCCAGGGCGATCGCCGGTTGTGCGAGGCAGGCCGCGATGGCCGCCACCACGCCACCGGTCCATCCCCCCAGCGCCGCCAGCAGCACGCCCGCCAGCAGGGCAGCGACGGCGACGGGACGGGTCTGCAGGCGCGACTCAGGCATCGGCACGGACGCGCGGATCGGACGGCGGCGGAAACTGCACATGGAATCCGCGCGCGGCCAGGTTCTCGCGGACGACGGCGGCATCCTCGCGCGCCAGTTTCCGGTCCGGGGTCAGGGCCACTTCGAGCACGAACGACAGATCGCCCAACTGAGTGCGCAGCGGTTCCGGCACGAGGGTGAATCCATCGCGCGTGGCCAGGTAGACGAACGTGTCGGCCTTGCGCTGGCTCTTGTAGACGTAGGCTTGCATGCGCGCGTGTCGCGCCCCGCGTATGGACAAGCGGAGATTGTGCGGGAAATGCGGTAGGCGCGAAACCCGCGCGCGTTGACGCCCGCGCATGACCATCGGCGGCCGGAACCGCACGACGGGGCTGGTAATCTTGCGCCCTTCACCTCGCACTAACGGATGCCCGATGCGCCCCGTCCTGCTCGCCCTGCTGCTGCCGCTCGCCCTCGCGCCGTCCGCACGCGCACAGACCACCGCACCCTTCACGCTGGAGCAGGCGATGGCGGAGCCGGACTGGATCGGCCCGCCGGTCGAGCGCGCCTGGTGGTCGTGGGACGGCAAGCAGGTCCAGTACGACCTCAAGCGCGACAGCAGCCTCGTGCGCGATACCTTCGAACAAGCGCTCGATGGCGGCGCCGCGCATCGCGTCGGCGACGACCGGCGCGCCGGCCTGGATGCCGCCAGCCCGGTGTACGACGTCCATCGCCAGCGCATGCTGCTGTCGCGCAACGGCGACCTGTTCGTGCGCGACCTGCGCAGCGGCGCATTGACCCAGGTCACCCGCACCAACGACGCTGAGCAGCAGGCACGTTTTGCCCACGACGGCGCGGTGATCTGGCGCGCGGGCTCCACCTGGTACCGCTGGACGGCCGGCGCCGGCACCACGACCTTCGCCGAACTCAAGGCCGAGCGCGATCCGCTGGCGCCGCCGAAGGCCGACGCCCTGCGCGCGCAGCAGCTGCGCACCCTCCGCACGCTGGCCGACGACCGTGCCCAGCGCGAAGACGCGCAGAAGCAGGCGGAGGCGTGGCGCAAGGCCGACCCGACCCGCGCGCCCGCACCGGTGTACCTCGGCAACGACGTGGAGATCGAAGCGAGCTCGCTGTCGCCGAATGGCCGCTGGCTACTGGTGGTGACCCGCAAGAAGGGGGCCGACCCGGGACAGGCCGGCAAGATGCCCAAGTACGTGACCGAATCCGGCTACGAGGAGTTCCAGGACGTGCGCACCCGCGTGGGACGCAACGCGCCCCTGCCGCATGCGCTGTGGCGCRTGGACCTGGCCGACGGCAGCGTGAAGCCGCTCGCGTTCGATCCGCTGCCCGGCATCGACAGGGATCCGCTCGCCGCGCTGCGCAAGAAGGCCGGCCAGGAGCCGCTGAAGGGCAACCGCGACGTGCGCGTGGAGAACGACAGCGACGGCGGTGCCATTGCCTGGACGAACGATGGCACCCAGGCCGCGGTGCAGATCCATGCGGTCGACAACAAGGACCGCTGGATCGCCACCGTCGACCTGGCGGGTGCCCGCCTGCTGCCGCGCCATCGCCTGAGCGACGAGGCCTGGATCAACTGGGGCTTCAACCAGTTCGGCTGGCTGCCGGACAACCGCACGCTGTGGCTGCTGTCGGAAGAGTCCGGCTACTCGCACCTCTACACGGCGACGGGTCTGTC
>NZ_JBGFFG010000146.1:0-7615 GCF_056175765.1 Pseudoxanthomonas sp. LjRoot204_2
GATCACCGACGACTATCGCCACCTCACTGGCGAATCGCCCACCCGCTTGGATGCCTGGCTGCCGGCGAATCTGCACCGGCTGGCCACCACGCACTGACGCAAGAAACGAGAACCCCGGCATGGCGCCGGGGTTCTCTGCTTCGACACACGCCGACGGTCAGGCCGGTTTGGCTGCCTTCTGTTTCGCGATCCACTGGTCAACACGACGCTCCAGCAGGGTCAGCGGCAACGCGCCTCCGCCCAGCACGGTGTCGTGAAATCCCTTGATGTCGAACTTGTCGCCGAGTTCGGTTTCCGCTTTCTTGCGGAGTTCCTGGATCTTGATCATGCCGATCTTGTAGGCCGTGGCCTGCCCCGGCATGATCAGGTAGCGCTTCACCTCCGACTCGATCGCCGCACGCGGTACCGCGCTGTTGGCATCGAAGTATTCGACGGCCTGCTGCTCCGTCCAGCCCTTCGCATGCAGGCCGGTATCCACCACCAGGCGGATCGCACGCCACATCTCGGAACTCAGGCGACCGAACTCGGAGTACGGGTCCTGGTACGTGCCCGGCATTTCCTTCGCAAGCCATTCCGAATACAGGCCCCACCCCTCGGCGTATGCGGTCACGCCGTACTGCGTACGGAATTTCGGCACGCCGGTCAGTTCCTGCGCGATGGCGATCTGCATGTGGTGGCCCGGCAGGCCCTCGTGGTACGCGATGACCTCCAGCTCGGGCTTCGGCATGGCGTTCATGTCGGAGAGATGCGCGTAATACACGCCCGGACGGGAGCCATCCGGAGTTCCTGGGTAGTAATGCTGTGCGGCGCCGTCCTGCTCGCGGAAAGGTTCCACGCGCTTCACCACCAGGTCCGCCTTCGGCAGCAGGCCGAAGTACTGCGGCAACACCTTCTTGATGTTGTCGATGGCGCGGGTGGCATCGTCGATGTAGGCCTGGCGGCCGGCATCGGTATTCGGATACTTGAACTGCTTGTCGCTGTCGATGAAGGCGAAGAAGGCGTCCAGGTCGCCCTTGAAGCCGACCTTGTCCTTCAGTGCCGTCATCTCGCCCTTGATGCGCTCGACTTCCTTCAGGCCGAGCGCATGGATCTCGTCGGCGGTCATGCCGGTGGTGGTCATCTGCCGCAGCTGGTACTCGTAGTACGCCTTGCCGTTCTTGTGCGTGCTACCCACGCCGGTGGCGTTGACGGCCGCCTTCGGCAGTTCCTCTTCGCTCCACGCGATCACGCCGTCATAGGCCGGCTTGAACTGCTCCAGCAGCGCCTTGCGCGCTTCGTCCTTCAGGGCGGTCGCACGCGCCGCATCGATCTTGCCGGCCTTGACCAGCGCATCGGCCTTGGCCTGCGCATCGGCCCAGATCGCCGAATCCTTGCCGGCCGAGAATGGCGCGCCGGTCACCACCTTCTTCGCCTGGTCGATCACGCCCTCGTAGGCGAACTTCGGCGGGCGCACGCCTTCGGCTGCCGATGCGCGTGCGCGCTCCAGCAACTGGTCGAAGGCGCGCTGGGTGGCCTTCAGGCGGGCGATGTAAGCCGTGTAGTCGGCCTCTTCATCGACCTTGTGGAAGCTGATCAGGAAGGTCGGCCAGAAGCCCTGGGCACCGTTCATCTGGTCGAATGCGTAGCCGTCCAGCAGGAACGGCAGGCCGTCGCGCGCGTTCTCGTACTGCAGCTTCCACAGGTCGTAGGAGAACTTCGCCTCGTCGTCGAGCTTGGCGTAGTCGAAGGTCTTCTCCATTTCCTCGACGCTGGCCTGTTGCCACGCGACCTGGTCGCGCGTCGCTTTCTCCGACATGTCGTCGACCTGGTCGTACAGGTCCTTGCGACCCTGGAACGTCAGCTGGATGGGGCTGAACTTCAGTTGTTCCTCGTACTTCTTGTCGAACCACTCGTTCAGCCGCTTGCTTTCGGCTGCGACATCGGCGGCGGACGCCGCCGGGGTCGCCGCATCCGCAGTGGTTCCGGCGGCCGGAACAGGGCCCTTGTCGCAGGCAGCCAGGGCCAGCGTGAGGGCACAGACGATCAGGGTTTTGCGCATCGGGGTCTCCAGGAGGAAAACGGGGGACAGACCCCCGCATCAGGCCACTTTAGCGGAGCGTCGGCCCCGGGTCCCATGACCAAAGGCGGGGGTCGTCCGTGCACGCGTCCCGTAACGAAGAACGCCGCCTCGCGGCGGCGTTTCCGTACCGGACTGGCCCGGGCCTTAGCGCAGCCCGGTCTCGTTGCGCGCGATCACCAAGCGCTGGATCTCCGAGGTGCCCTCGTAGATYTCGGTGATCTTGGCATCGCGGAAGTATCGCTCGATCGGCATTTCCTTCGAATACCCCATGCCGCCGTGGATCTGCAGCGCCTGGTGGGTGATCCACATGGCGGCTTCGGAAGCGGTGAGCTTGGCGATGGCCGCTTCGTTGCTGAAGCGCTGGCCCTGCCCCTTCACCCATGCGGCACGCAGCGTCAGCAGGGTGGCGGCGTCCAGCTTGCACTTCATGTCGGCGATCTTGGCCTGGGTCATCTGGAACGTGCCGATCGGCGCGCCGAATGCCTTGCGTTCCTTGACGTAGGCGATGGTGGCTTCGTACGCAGCACGCGCGATGCCGATCGCCTGGCTGGCGATCCCGATGCGACCGGCATCCAGCACGCCCATGGCGATCTTGAAGCCCTCGCCTTCCTTGCCCAGCACGGTATCCGCGGTCGCCAGGTAATCGGTGAATTCGATCTCGCACGTCGCCGAGGCACGGATACCCAGCTTCGGCTCGGTCTTGCCGCGATGGAACCCGGCCTTCTCCGTGTCGATCATGAACGCGGTGATGCCGCGCGCGCCTTTGTCGGGTTCGCTCATCGCGAACAGTACGATGTACTTGGCGACGGGGCCGGAGGTGATCCAGCTCTTCTTGCCATTGATGACGAAGCTGCCATCCGCCTGCTTGACGGCACGGCAGCGCATCGCGGTGGCGTCGGAGCCGGACTGCGGTTCGGTCAGCGCGAACGCGCCGATCTCCCGGCCTTCGGCAATAGCCCGCACGTAGGTCTGCTTCTGCTCTTCCGTGCCGAAGGTCAGGATGCCGTTGCAGAACAGCGAATTGTTCACCGACACGATGGTGGAGTGCGCGGCGTCGGCTGCCGCGATTTCGATCATGGCCAGCACGTAGGCGATGGGATCCATGCCGGCGCCGCCGTATTCCGCCGGCACTTCGATGCCCATCAGGCCGTTCTCGCCCAGCAGGCGGATTTTGTCCAGCGGGAACTCGCCGGTCCGGTCGTGGTGCTCGGCGCTTGGGCCGATCTTTTCCTGGGCGATCCGGCGCGCGACGTCCTGGATCATCAACTGCTCTTCGGTGAATGCGAAATCCACGGGTACCCCTCGACCAAAGTTAGATACCAATTGTAACCCGCCACCATCCGTCGGCGTATGCCATGGGTTGACCGCGGGCGGCGCCGAACTTCAGAATATCTCTATATCGCGATAGGAAGATATTCATGGATCTGGAAGCCTGGTCGGCCCGGCTGAAAGTATTCGCCGACGCCACGCGCGTGCGCCTGCTGGCATTGCTGTCCCGCGAGGAGTTGACCGTAGCCGAGCTGTCGGCGATCACCCAGTTGGCCCAGCCACGCGTATCCACGCATCTGGCAAAGCTGAAGGAAGCCGGCCTGGCGCGCGACCGCCGCGCCGGGGTATCGGCGTACTACCGCTTCGACGAAGACAACCTGGACACCGTCCAACGCGAACTCTGGCGCAGCCTGCGCGATGGCAGCGACGACCCCTTGCTGCGCCAGGATGCCGAGCGCATCGCGGCCGTTCTGGCCAACCGCGCCGCGGACCAGAACTGGGCCGACAGCGTGGCCGGCGACATGGAACGCCACTACTCGCCCGGACGTACCTGGGAAGCGCTGGCCCGCACCGCCCTGCCCCTGCTGGAAACCGGCGACGTGCTCGACATCGCGTCCGGCGATGGCGTGCTGGCCGAACTGCTCTCGCCGCATGCCAAGCGCTACGTCYGCATCGATACCAGCAGCCGCGTCGTGGCGGCGGCCGGGGAGCGCCTGCGCCGCTTCCCGAACGTGGAGGTCCGTGAGGGCGACATGCATGCGCTGCCGTTCAAGGACGGCAGCTTCGATCTGGTCGTGCTGATGCATGCGCTCACCTACTCGGCCAAACCGGCGCAGGCCGTCGCCGAAGCGGCCCGCGTGCTGCGTCGGGGCGGCCGCCTGCTGCTCAGCAGCCTTGGCAAGCATGAACACAAGTCGGTCGTCGACGCCTACGGCCACGTCAACCTCGGCTTCTCGGAGAAGGAACTCCGCAAGTTCGCCGAGAAGGCGGGGCTGGAGATCGCCAACGCCGAAACCGTCACCCGCGAACGCCGTCCACCCCATTTCGAAGTGTTGTCGCTGACCGCGCAGAAGCCATGAAGACCCTCCCCTGGTTACACCCCGCCCGCGCCGCGCTGCTGCTCAAGGCCCTCGAAGAACGCATCCTGATCATCGACGGCGCCATGGGCACGATGATCCAGCGCCACGGCCTGCAGGAAGCCGACTATAGAGGCCAGCGGTTCGCCGACGGCTGCGATGCCGCCCACCCGCACCCACACGGCCCCGGCTGCGACCACGACCTCAAGGGCAACAACGACCTGCTGCTCCTCACCAAGCCCGACGTGATCGCTGGCGTGCACACCGCGTATCTGGACGCCGGCGCCGACCTGATCGAAACCAATACCTTCAACGCCACCGCGATCAGCCAGGCCGATTACCGCCTGGAACACCTGGTGTACGAGTTGAACAAGGCCGGGGCCCACGTCGCACGCCAGTGCTGCGACGCCATCGAAGCAACCACGCCCGCCAAACCGCGCTTCGTGATCGGCGTGCTCGGCCCGACCAGCCGTACCGCCTCGATCAGTCCCGACGTCAACGATCCGGGGTACCGCAACACCAGTTTCGATGAACTGCGCACGACCTATCGCGAGGCCATCGAAGGCCTGATCGATGGCGGTGCGGACACGCTGATGGTGGAAACCATCTTCGATACGCTCAACGCCAAGGCGGCGCTGTTTGCGATCGAGGAAGTCTTCGACGCGCGCGGCGGCCGGCTGCCGGTGATGATCTCCGGCACCATCACCGACGCGTCCGGCCGCACGTTGTCCGGACAGACCGCTGAAGCGTTCTACGCGTCCGTCGCACACAGCCGACCGCTGTCGGTCGGACTGAATTGCGCGCTGGGCGCTCGTGACCTGCGAGAACATGTCGAAACGCTGGCCACCGTGGCCGATGCGTATGTCAGCGCGCACCCCAACGCGGGTCTCCCCAACGCGTTCGGCGAATACGATGAGACGCCCGAGGAGATGGCCGCAACGCTGAAGGAGTTCGCCGAAGCCGGCCTGCTCAACCTGGTGGGCGGTTGCTGCGGCACCACGCCGCCGCATATCCGCGCCATCGCCGACGCCGTCGCCGGCATTCCTCCGCGCCGGTTGCCTGTCCATGCCGTGGAGCAGGCCGCGTGAGCGTCCCCGTCCGCTACACCCGCCTGTCCGGGCTGGAGCCGCTGGTCATCACGCCCGACCTGCTGTTCGTCAACGTCGGCGAGCGCACCAACGTCACCGGCRGCGCGCAGTTCCGCAAGCTGATCAAGGAAGAACGCTACGAAGAAGCCGTCGAGGTCGCACGCCAGCAGGTTGCCAACGGCGCGCAGATCCTCGACGTGAACATGGACGAGGGCCTGATCGATTCCGAGAAGGCGATGGATCGCTTCCTCAACCTGATCGCCTCGGAACCCGACATCGCACGCATCCCGGTGATGGTGGACTCGTCCAAGTGGAGCGTGATCGAGGCCGGCCTGAAGTGCCTGCAGGGCAAGGGCGTGGTCAACTCGATCTCGCTGAAGGAGGGCGAGGACGCCTTCATCGACCACGCCCGCAAGGTCCTTCGCTACGGCGCGGCTGCCGTGGTCATGGCCTTCGACGAGACGGGCCAGGCGGACACCTGCGCGCGCAAGGTCGAGATCTGCACCCGCGCCTACCGCATCCTGACCGAAGAGGTGGGTTTCCCGCCGGAAGACATCATCTTCGATCCGAACATCTTCGCCGTCGCCACCGGCATCGAAGAGCACGACAACTACGCGGTGGACTTCATCGAAGCCACCCGGATCATCAAGCGGACGCTGCCGCACTGCCATGTCTCCGGTGGTGTCTCGAACGTGTCATTCTCGTTCCGCGGCAACGAGCCCGTGCGTGCCGCGATCCATTCCGTCTTCCTGTATCACGCCATCCAGGCCGGCATGGACATGGGCATCGTCAACGCTGGCGGCCTGCCGGTCTACGACGAGCTCGACGCCGACCTGCGCGAGCGCGTGGAGGACGTGATCCTCAACCGCCGCAAGGACGCGACCGAACGGCTGCTGGAGATCGCCGACCGCTACAAGGGCAAGAAAGGCGAGGCGCCGGTCGAGAACCTGGCCTGGCGCGAGAAGCCGGTGCGCGAGCGCCTTGCGCATGCGCTGGTGCATGGCATCGATGCCTACGTCGACGAGGATACCGAGGAAGCACGCCGCCAGGCGTCACGACCGCTGGACGTCATCGAGGGGCCGCTGATGGACGGCATGAACGTGGTCGGCGACCTGTTCGGCGCCGGCAAGATGTTCCTGCCGCAGGTGGTGAAATCCGCCCGCGTCATGAAGAAGGCCGTGGCCTACCTGCTGCCATTCATCGAAGCGGAGAAGCTGCGCACCGGCGATGTCGGCAAATCCAACGGCAAGATCGTCATGGCCACCGTCAAGGGCGACGTGCACGACATCGGCAAGAACATCGTCGGCGTGGTGCTCGCCTGCAACAACTTCGATGTGGTGGACCTGGGTGTGATGGTGCCCACGCAGAAGATCCTGGACACAGCACGCGCCGAGAATGCCGATTTGATCGGCTTGTCGGGCCTGATCACACCGTCGCTGGAGGAAATGACCCATGTGGCGCGCGAGATGCAGCGGCAGGGCTTCGAGATGCCGCTGCTGATCGGCGGCGCGACCACGTCGCGCGCGCACACGGCGTTGAAGATCGATCCCCACTACAGAGCGCCGACCGTGTGGGTCAAGGACGCATCGCGTGCCGTGGGTGTCGCGCAGTCGCTGATCTCGCGCGACATGCGTGCAGCCTTCGTCGCTGCCAACGACGCCGACTACGCCGAGATTCGCGAGCGCCACAAGAACCGCGGGGATGCCAAACGGTTGGTCTCGCTGGAGAAGGCCCGCGGACAGAAGTTCGATGGCGGCTGGGCCGACTATGTGCCACCCGCGCCGCGCCAGCCGGGGCTGCATGTGTTCGAGGACTATCCGCTCGGCGAGCTGGTCGACTGCATCGACTGGACACCGTTCTTCAACGCGTGGGAGCTGTTCGGCAAGTACCCGGCAATCCTGACCGACGAGGTGGTCGGCCCGCAGGCCAGTGAGCTGTACCGGGATGCTCGCGCGATGCTGGCGAGGATCGTGGACGCGAAGTGGCTGACGGCCAGGGCGGTGTTCGGGCTGTGGCCTGCGAACAGCGTCGGCGACGACGTGGAACTGCAGGTCGACGGCAGGACCGAGCGCCTGCACTTCCTGCGCCAGCAGGTCGACAAACCGGCCGAGCGACCGGATTTC
>NZ_JBGFFG010000147.1:0-7602 GCF_056175765.1 Pseudoxanthomonas sp. LjRoot204_2
GTGTGTAGATGCGCTTGCACGCGGACAGCGCATCGGCCGGCAGTCGCCCGACCTCCGCCCGGCAGCGCTGGGTGATCGGATAGAGCGCCGGCATCGCGAAAGCTGTATTGAGCGACATCACCATGATGCCGGCCAGGTCCTGTGGTGTGGCCGCGCGCCCCAGGCCGAAGTCGTCGCCCATCGCGGTGGCCAGGGCCGGCTCCAGCGGAGGTGCGGGCGCCTCGCGCAGTGCCGACAGCATCAGCACACCGAGGTCGTTGATCCGGGAGCGGTGGTGCGTTCCCTCTGCGGCCATCCGCCAGTAAGGGTCTGCCGCCACGCTGTCCTTGCGCACCACGGCATCCTGGTACGCCATCAGCAGGAGGTCGGTGTTGCCCGGATCGCCTGCCATCAGGCGCTGCAGCAGGCGGTCGCGATCGCAGGTGGCGCCCGTCACCGCGCAGGCATGCAGCAGGGTCCAGTCCACCAGCGGGTCGTCACCGCGGGTAGCGGTGTAGGCCGCCTGGATCCACGCGCGTGCCTGCGGCCTCGCGAACGATGCCTGCGCTTCGAGGCGCGACATCGGCTTCCGCAGGCCACAGCCAGCCTGCGACCAGCAGGTCACGCGGCGTGCCGCGCGCAGCCACCGTCCGCAGATGGGCCTCCAAATTCGCGCGCCAAGCGTCGTGCCAGGCCTGGTTGACCGCCGCCAGCGGCGGGGCATCGGTCGTGAGCTGCACGGGCGTTGCCGGCGGGGATTGCTGCTGCGCATTCACCGAACCCAGCGCGAACAACGACGCGGTCGCCACCAGCCACGCACCCCTCTTGCCTGCCTTGCGCATTGCCCACTCCTGTCGGAAACGAGCCGGCACCTTCGCGAGAAGCTTCGCGATGCGCCAACCGCGCGGTTACGCCACCAGCTTCCCCACCACCCACGCCCACATCGGCAGCGTCACCAGCGACAGCAGGATGCCGTAGCCGACCAGCGCCGCCGCCAGTCGCGGCGCGAGTTGATGTGAGATGGCGAGCGCGGCGGCGGTGATCATGGTCGGCATGGCGGACTCCAGCACGTTCGCCTGCAGCATCTCGCCGCGCATGCCGAAGGCCAGCGACAGCGGCACCGCCAGCGCCGGCATGACGAGCAGGCGCAACAGCAGGCCGACGGCGAGCGGCTTCAATTCGTCGCGCGGCAGTTTCAGCTGCAGGGTCAGGCCTACCGCCAGCATCACCAGCGGCAGCATGGCGTCGGCCAGTTTCTGCAGTGCCGAGCCGATCCACGCCGGCGGCTGCGCCGGCATCAGCGTCAGGGCGACCAGCAGCGCCCAGACCGGAGGGAACTTCACGATGCGCAGCCCGATCTCGCGCGGGGTAGGCGGCGCGTCGCCGCCGTAACGCGCCAGCACGTACAGCCCGAAGGTGGAGAGCAGCACGAAGGTGCCGAACTGGTCGTACACCACCGCGTACGGCAGCGCGTGTTCGCCCAGCAATGCGCGCACCATCGGGTA
This sequence comes from Pseudoxanthomonas sp. LjRoot204_2, assembly GCF_056175765.1. Lineage (NCBI taxonomy): Bacteria > Pseudomonadati > Pseudomonadota > Gammaproteobacteria > Lysobacterales > Lysobacteraceae > Pseudoxanthomonas > Pseudoxanthomonas sp. LjRoot204_2. The sequence continues at coordinate 1,485 of NZ_JBGFFG010000147.1, forward strand.
GCCGATGAAGCTGCTGTTGCACAGCGCCACGCACAGCAGCAGCACGGCGTGCTCGTCGCGGCGGAATCCGAACGCGCGCGTCGCCAGGGCCACCAGCGCCACGGTGGCGATTGTCAGGATCCACGGCGTGGCCACCACGCCAAGCACGGACACATCGACCTGAAGGCGCGGTACGTAGATCAGTACGGCGGCGGGCAGGCAGACGTACAGCACCACGCGGTTGAGGACGTCGGCGGCATTCGCGGGGAACACGCGCAGGTGCGCGAACACCGTGCCGAGGGCGAGCAGGGCCAGGATCAGGGCGAAGGCATCGAATGCCATGGTGCAGCGGGCGCGACGTGGGGACGGCAGGATCGCACAGCGCTGCGCGGGGCGCTGCGGGACCTTGGTAGCACGCGCGATCCCCCCTCATTCCGTCGGTGTCCGATCGCCGACGGCGGTTCACGCCGGAATGACCGACCGCGGAGAAGCGACATCCCCTTGCACATGCAAGGCTTATCATGGCGGCATGACCAACCCCGCATTCCCCACCACCTCCGGCGCGATCACCCTGGAAGGCCCTGAAGGGCCGCTGGAAGCCCATGTCGACTGGCCCGAGGAGGGCGAGCCCGTTGCGCCCATCACTGCCGTGGTCTGCCACCCGCTGCCCACGGAGGGCGGCACCATGCACAACAAGGTGGTGGTGATGGCCGCGCGCAGCCTGCGCGAACTCGGCGCGGTGTCGGTGCGCTTCAATTTCCGCGGCACCGGCGCTTCGGCCGGATTCTTCGACCATGGCGACGGTGAAAGGGACGACCTGCGCGCGGTGGTGGACTGGGTGCGCGAACAGCGGCCGGGCACGCAGTTGTGGCTGGCCGGTTTCAGCTTCGGCGCGTACGTGTCGCTGCGCGCGACGGACGCGCTGCAGCCGGACGCACTGGTCTTGATCGCGCCGCCCGCCGGCCGGTGGGATTTCGATGCGATCGTGCCGCCGACCTGTCCGTGGTTGGTGATCCAGGGCGAAGAGGACGAGATCGTCGAGCCGCAGGCGGTCTACGACTGGATCGATACCCTGAAGCAGCCACCTGAGCTGATCCGCATGCCGGAAACCAGCCACTTCTTCCACCGCAAGCTGATGGACCTGCGCGGTGCCATCAAGCACGCGATGAAAGGCTACGTGCCGGCGTGACGACGGACAACGCCGGAAACATGGCCGCGGCGCCGTCGCAGGTGTATGCGCGCGGCGCGGCGCAGGGCCAGTGGCAGGACGACCCCGCGCAGCATCCTGCGCTGGCCGAGCTGGACCGCATCCACACCGCGCTGCTCGCCGACGACGGCGCGCCCGGCCTGTTCGGTCGATTGTTCGGCAAGGCGCCGGAGCCGGTGAAGGGCCTGTACTACTGGGGCGAAGTGGGCCGCGGCAAGACCTTCCTGGTCGACCTGTTCTACGACAGCCTGCCGCTGCCGACGTATTCGGTCTCGCAGAACAAGGCGCACGGCGAGGGTGGCGGCAAGTACCGCACGCACTTCCACCGCTTCATRCGCGGCGTGCACGAGCGACTGCGCCTGCATGCCGGCGAAAGCGACCCGTTGGCGAAGATCGTGCGCGAGGTGCGCGGCAAGCTGCGCGTACTGGTGCTGGACGAGTTCTTCGTCACCGACATCGGCGATGCGATGCTGCTGGCGCGGCTGCTGGAGCGCATGTTCGCCGAGGGCATCACGCTGGTGACGACCTCCAATACCGCGCCGCAGAATCTTTACAAGGACGGCCTGCAGCGCGCGGGCTTCCTGCCGGCCATCGAGCTGCTGCAACAGCACTGCGTGGTGCTGCGCTCCGACGGGCAGGAGGACTACCGCCTGCGCGCGCTGACGCGGTCACCGGTCTACCGCACGCCGCTGGATGCCACCGCCGACGACTGGCTGGCGATGCGCTGGCGCGAACTCAGCGGCGGCGAGGCGGCGCACGGCGGCAACATCGAGATCGATAGTCGCAAGATCCCGGTGCGCGGCCAGGGCAAGAGCATCGCGTGGTTCGATTTCGCCTCGCTGTGCGAGGGTCCGCGCGGCACGACCGACTACATCGAGGTCTCGCACGAGTTCAACACCGTGCTGATGGGCGGCATCCCGCGCTTCGATGCGCTGAACGAGGATGCCGCGCGCCGCTTCGTGAACCTGATCGACGAGCTGTACGACCGCCACGTCAACCTGGTCTGCACCGCCGCGGAAGCGCCCACGGCGTTGTACTCCGGCACCCGCCTGCAGGGCGCGTTCGAGCGCACCGCCTCGCGCCTGATCGAGATGCAGAGCGCCGAATACCTGGCCACGCCGCACAAGGCCTGAGCCATGGACGCCGTGCCGACCGCGATCGCCTCCACGCTGCAGAGGACGATCAACGTGGGTGGCCGGCTCTGCGTGCTGACCGGCGCGGGCATGTCGGCCGAGAGCGGCATCCCCACCTTCCGCGGCACGCACGACAGCCTGTGGTCGCGCTTCGACCCGATGCGGCTGGCGACGGCCGAGGCCTGGCGCGAGGACCCCGCACTGGTCTGGGGCTGGTACCGCTGGCGCATGCAGGCGGTGCGCGATGCGCAGCCGAATGCCGGCCACCGCGCCCTCGCGGCGCTGGCGCAGCGCATGCCGCTGTCGCTGGTCACCCAGAACGTCGATGACCTGCACGAGCGCGCCGGCAGTGCCGTCGAGGCGCACGTGCACGGCAGCCTGTTCGCCTTGCGCTGCTTCGCCTGCGGCCACGCGCACACGATGCTCGACGACTACGTGGACGGCATGCAGCGGGTCGAGCCGATGCGCTGCACGGCGTGCGGCGACCGCATTCGTCCGGGCGTGGTGTGGTTCGGCGAAGCCTTGCCGGACGACGCGTGGGCATCTGCGGTGGACGCCGCCGAGCGTTGCACGTTGATGCTGGTGATAGGGACGTCGGGCCTGGTGTATCCCGCGGCCGGCCTGCCCGCACTGGCGCGACGCCACGGCGCGACCGTGGTGGAGATCAATCCGGAACCGACGGCGCTGTCCAAGGAGGTGGACCTCGTCTGGCGGGCGACCGCAGCGCAGGCCTTGCCATTGCTGGTCGGCTGAATCGCAGGCGCCGGCTTCACGCACGGCTTGCCAGACTCGGCGCACCGCTTGCGCAGGAGAGCGCCATGAAACCCATCGTCCGCATTCCCTTGTTTGCTGCCATCGCCGCCACGCTCCTCGTCGGCTGCGACCGCGCGCCGCAGCAGGAAGAGGTCGAGGCGGCGACACAAACTGCGGCCGAGATCGCCGATCCGGCACCGCCCGTGATCGGACGCGAAGCGCCACAGTTCCAGTTCTCCGACGACGACATCGGCATCGCGCTTGCGCCCACGCCAGGCTTCGCGCTGCGCCGCGAATTCACCCGCGACTATCTGTCCAACGGCGACTGGAAGACCTTCGCCGCCCCCGACGTGCGCGGCGAACCGCTGGTCGCGCTGGTGCTGGACGGATCGGACAAGATCACCGCCGCCGAATTGCGCATCGGCACCAGCACCGACAGCCACGCCCTCGTCACCTGCCTGGACCCGCCGGAAGGCGCGACCACCGAACCGCCCGATGAGGTACGCATCGACGGCCAGGCATTCCGTCACTTCCGTGCCAGCGACGCTGCGATGAGCCACTATCAGTCGGTGGACGCCTACCGCTCGGTACGCAACGGGCGTTGCCTCGCCATCGACCTGCTGATCGCCGGCACGCGTCCGGAGGTCTACGACCCGCCGGCGACGCCACCCTTCGACGAAGCGAACGCGCGTGCGCGGTTGCAGGAGGCGTTGGCTGCCGTGCGGATCATTCGCTGACGCATTGCTCACCCCCTTCTCCCCGCGTGTGCGGGGAGAAGGTGCCCGGAGGGCGAATGAGGGGCGCTGTTGGCGCAGATGCTTCCGCCAAGTAGCAGGCGCTGTTGATCGAACGCGGAATGATCTGGAGAGCTATCGGATTGCGGCTCCGTTCGCCCCTCACCCGCCTGCGGCACCCTCTCCCCGTTTCACGGGGCGAGGGAAACGTCGGTCAGCACTATTGCAACTGCTCCCGCACGAACGCATCCACCGCCTCGGTGTAATCGGAGGATGCGCCGAGCAGTCGATTCACCTCGCCATGCGAGAGATCCTCCGGCAGCACCTCCATCGCCACGCCCAGCGCCTTCCCCTTCTCCGCCATCGCGCGCCCCTGCGGGCATGCGTCCTGCCGCCGCGACGAGCAGACGAACAGCATCGGCACCGCGTCGCGCGTGAGCTGGTGGTAAGGCGAGGCGGCGATCCAGTCGGCCGGATTTCGGCCGAACGCTGCATCATAGATGCGCGGCAGTGGGGGCTTCTTCATCGTCAGCGGCACGTCGAGCGCGCCGCTGTCGAGCGAGACCACACCGCGCGGACGGGCGGCCCCCGCGTCGCGCCACAGCGTGGACGACGCACCCACCAGTGCGGCGAGGTGCGCGCCGGCCGAGTGGCCCATCAGCATCACGTTCGCCGGATCGGCGTTCCATGACGGCGCGCGCTTCTGCACGTCGGCCAGCGCGCGCGCGACGTCGCGGGCCTGGTCGATCGGCGCGGTGTCCGGTCGCATGCGGTAGTTGATCGAGACCAGCACATAGCCTTTCGGCAACCAGTACGCCGCCTTGTTCTCGACCACGCCCGGGTTGTCCTTGTTGCCGTTGGCCCAGCCGCCGCCGTGGACGAACAGGATCACCGGCGCGCGTTGCGGTTGCGCGGGAAGATAGACGTCGTAGCGTTGGCGCGGATCGTTGCCGTAGGACACATCGCGGACGGCGCGTGCGCCGGCCGGCAGCGTCGGCACACGCGCTGCGGGCTGGCGCGACGCATCGCGCATCTCCTGCAGGCGCTCACGGAAGGTCTGCGCGGCCAGCGGCAGCACGGCGAACAAGGCACAGGCCAGCAGGCCGGTACGGAACAGCGTCTTCATCGCATCACCTCGTGGGGACGTCCGGTTCAACCCGCGCGCAGCACCAGCTGGGCGCGCAGGCCGTGGGGGGTATTCGGCAGCAGGCGCAGTTCGCCGCCGTGCTGGCGCGCCACGCGGTCGACGATCGGCAGGCCCAGGCCGCTGCCGCCGCCCGCCTGGTCGTGGACGAAAGGCTGGCGCGCGCTCTCGGCCGCTTCGGCGGAGAGGCCGGGGCCGCCATCGGCCACCTCGACCACCCAGGCCGGTCCTTCTGCCCACAGCTGCAGCGACAACGGCAACGCGCCATGCCGCTCGGCGTTGACCAGCAGGTTCTCGACCGCGCGCAGCAGCGCCATCGGCTTGCCGGGCAGCAGGGCGTGCTCGGGCAGGTCGACGCGCCATGCTTTCGACGCCGCGGCAACCGCATGCCGACAGATCGCGGCGAGGTCGACGGTCTCGCTGCCCTCGTCGCGGCCATCGCGCGCGAACGCGATGAACTGGCCGAGGATGGCGTCCATCTCGGCGATGTCGCGATGCATGCTGCGGGTCAGTTCCGGATCGGTGTCCGGCACCATCTCCAGGGCGAACTGCAGGCGCGTCAGCGGCGTGCGCAGGTCGTGCGAGATGCCGGCCAGCAGCAGTGCGCGCTCTTCCGCCGCCGCGCGCACGTCGCGGCTGGCGTCACCCAGCGCCTGCGCCAGGTCCGCGACCTCGCGCGGGCCTCGTGCATGCACCGGCGGCGGTGCATCGCCCCGCACGATGGCCGGCGCGGCCRYGGCGAGCTGGCGTAGCGGTTGTACGAGCCGACGGGCGAAGTACGCCGCGGCCAGCCAGACCAGCACCACGCAGCCCACCAGCATCAGCACCGAGAAGCGGCGCATGCCGGTACCGGGGCGGTCGTACGCGAACGACACCCACAGCGGTTCGCGCGTGGCGGGTTTCAGCCAGATGACGCGCAAGCCGCGGCCGGCGTCCATCCGCAGTTCGCGACCGTCGCCCAGCGTGCCGACGGCCTGCTCGCGCAGTTCGCGCAGCAAGGGGGCGAAGCGCGGCCGGGCATCGGCGGGCGGCGTGCTGCGCACCTCCAGCCCGGCCGCCCGCAGCTGCGCGACCGTGCGCGCATGCGGCTGGTGTTGGTCGAGTGCTTCGACCACCTCGGCGAAGCCCTGCATCGCGCGCAGCAACTGGTCGGCGGCAGGCCGCGTGG
>NZ_JBGFFG010000148.1:0-7585 GCF_056175765.1 Pseudoxanthomonas sp. LjRoot204_2
GGCGCTGCCCCTGTTGCGCGAAGGCAGCGCGAACTGGCGGCAGGCCCTTGGGCGATGGATCGCACCGGCGGGCAGCCTGGTCAACGGCCGGATCGCCGGCAAGGACTGCGGCGGCTGCGACGGGTGTGGTTGAGCGTGCCGTTCAGCCGTAACGGATCGCCAGCCCCGCGATCCCCAGTCCCGCGAACACCATGAACGAAACGACCGTGGTCCAGCGATTGCCGGCCGCTGCCGCGATGCTGATCCGGTGGCGCGCCGCATAGGCCCAGTCGCACAATGTCATGCCGATCGCCGCACTTGCCAACGCCAGCAACCACGGCGAGGGCAGGTCATGCATGGGCAGGGCGCGAACGAGCCAGCTGGTGCCGATGGCGAAACGCAATGCATCGAAGAACTGGCGGAAATGCACGAGTGCGGCCGGCAGCACGAGCGCGAACGCCAGTGCCGGCACGTGCGGCAGCCACCACGCCATCAGCAGGCCGGCGACGGACAGCCAGACGGGCATCAGGGCCAGCCAGGGCGACCGCGCGCTGGCGGGCCGTTCCCGCCAGGCCCACAGGGCACGCATCGCATGCCAGATGCACAGCATGGCGGCGACGGCGATGAAGGTCAGCGCCATCATGCGCTGCTGCCGCTCGGACGGGAGCCCGACCAGGGCACACAGGCCGGCGATGGCAAGCGTCGCCAGCGCGGCCGTCAGCAGCACGGTGGCCCAGCGCCAGGGTCCCGCGTAGAACGGGTCGGCAAGGCGTTCGTAGAAAGCCTGTTGCTCGCCCTCCAGGCCGGGCACGTCGTCGCCGTAATCCGCGGTCAATCGCTGCGACAGGCGCGCGGCGCGGAATGCGAAGCCCGGCACGCACGCCAGCAGCAATGCGAGCGGCCATCGGAACGGACGCTTCAATTGCCGGATGGTGAGCGGCCTGTCCTCGTCGAACGCGTCCGTATTCTCCGAGGCTACCGCCTCCAGCACCTGCTGGCGTCGCCCGATCCATTCCGGCGCGGTGAAACCGAAGAAGTCCGCAAGCACCGCCAGTATCGCCGGCCTCACCTGCACATCCTCCTGGAGGATGCTCCCGAAGATCGCCTGCCCGACGCGTTGCTTCGCGTCGAGGCTGTACAAGCCGGGATGGTGTTCGAGGTGGTCGCGGAACGCCGAGGGCAGGTCCGTCCCGGCCCGCGCCATCAGCGCCTCGCGCACGCCGTCCTCGTCGAACCGTTCGGCTGGCGACAACGGGTCGAAGGCGCCTGCCCGCGAAAGGATCGCCTCGGCATCCCGTTCCCACGCGTCCTGCGCTGTCGCTGGCTCGGGGTGCGGATCATCCACAGTGAACTCGAGCACGCCATCGCGCTGCACGGACAGCGCTTCCTGGTAAGCCTCGTGCAGGCGCTGGAAGGCGGCGGGATCCTCGTCGGGACGTGTGGTCTTCAGCAGGCGCGCATAGGTACGCTTGATGGTGCGCTCGTCGGCGTCCGGCGGTAGTCCGAGGAGGGAAAACGCGTCGCTCACGCCGCGGCTCCGGAGCAGCGGGACACGGACAGCATCGCTAGCAACCCGATCCAGATGGCACCGCCGAACATCCACGCCAAGTGGCTGGACGACGAGGGTGGAGACGCTTCCGTATAGGGTCTGCGTATTGCGTGGGCATTCTCGAGCGTCATGTGCGCGTGCCGCTCCAGTGCCGTGACGAACGGTTCAAGACGCGCGCGTGTGGGCCCCGGCATGTCCAGTTCCAGGAAGTGGAGGACGGCCGCCATGTGCCGCGGTGGCAGGGCCGGCGCTTGAACCAGCGCGTAGACGATCTGGTGGGCGAAGGCTTCGCGCGCGCCGACCGAATAGAACGCCGGGTGGGCTTGAAGCCATCCGAGGACATCGCGGCCGCTGGCCGTGCGCGAAACGTTGGATAGCGTGGTGATGAACATGCCGATCTCGAACCGGGCAGCGTCGACAGGATCAGGCTCGGCGGGAATCGTGGCTCGCCCGCCGGCAGGGAGCGCGGGCGACGTGTCGAGGCCAACGTCGGATCGTGCTGAGGGCGCATTGCCGCCCACCCGCTGCATGCACCCCTGGTAGGCCTCGYTGATGCGCTGGAAACCCTCGGGATCATCGTCGGGCCTGTGGCGTTTCAGCAGTCGGGCATAAGCGCGCCTGATCGCACGTTCGTCAGCGTCTGCGTCGATGCCGAGCGCCTCGAAAGGCCACACGCTCACGCCTGCGACTCGATGTGCTCGAGCATCCGGGCGAACTGGCTGCGGTGTTCGCGGATCTGCAGGGGGTCCTGGCCGTCCAGGATCGCGCGGAAGCGCACCAGCGCATCTTGCAGGTCGCGACGTGCCCACAGCAGCTCTTCGTACAGGCGTTCGGCACGCGCGATCACCAGGAGATTCTCCTGCTGGTCGCGTGGATGCACCTTCAGTTCCGACAGCGCGGCCAGGCGCTGGCGGATCTCGTCCGGGGTCAGTACGCCGGGGTTCTGCTGCAGGACGACCTCATGCGTCTGGCCGGTTGCCACGATCGTGGCTTCCACCTGCAGCAGACCGTTCACGTCGTAGGTGAATCGGATGTCCACCGGATTCTCGCGCGCTGCGCGTGCCGGGACCTTCACCGAGATGGTACCCAGCTTGACGTTGTTCTCTACCCGCGGGCTCTCGCCCTGGTAGATGTTGAACTCCACCTGCGTCTGCAGGTCGCGCATCGGCTGGTAGCGTTCGACGCGGCTGACCGGCACCGTCGCGTTGCGATGGATGATCGGGGAGAAGAGGCCAGTGGTGACCTGCCCATGTCCGTCCTCCTGCGCGGTATCCACGCCCAGCGAATGCGGACACACGTCGGTGAGGATGATCTCTTCCAGCGACTCGTCGCGCGCCTTCATTCCGGCCGCAACGGCCGCACCCAGCGCGATCGCCTCATCCGGGTTGATGTGCCGCAACGGCAGGCGACCGAACATGCGCGACACGAGGCGCGCGGTCAGCGGCATCCGCGATGCGCCGCCGACCAGGACGATGTCGTCCAACTGCCCGGGCGCCAGCCGCGCGTCGCGCATGGCCCGCTCCAACGGTGCGCGCATGCGCTGGACCAGCGGCTCGCACAGTCGCGAGAAGCCCGCCTCGTCGACCTGCCAGCGGCTCGACGCTCCGCCCACCACGAAATCCACATCGACCGGGCCGCCGGATGTGTTCGAAAGTTCGCGCTTGGCCGACTCCAGTCGGCGCCTCAGCTGGGCGTCCTCGCTGGCTGTCAGGTCTTTCGGTTCGATCCTGAGTTCGCGCAGGCAGGCGTCTCGCAGCGCGGAAAGGAAATCCTCGCCGCCGAGGAAGTTGTCGCCGGCGCTGGCGTGGACCTCCATCACCCCATCGAACATTTCCAGGATCGAGACATCGAAGGTGCCACCCCCGAGATCGAAGACGAGGAAGCGGCCGCCGCCGTCGCGCTGCTGCAGTCCGTAGGCCATGGCGGCGGCGGTCGGCTCGTTGATGAGCCGTTCGACCTTGATGCCCGCCAGTTCACCGGCGATGCGGGTGGCCTTGCGCTGGGCGTCGCCGAAGTACGCGGGAACGCTGATCACGGCCTCGGTGACCGGCGCGCCGAAGTGACTCTCCGCATCGGCGATCAACGCACGCAGCACGAGTGCCGACAGCTCTTCGGGGCGCAGCGCATGCTGGCCGAGGCGGGTGACGCGGTTGGTACCCATCCAGCGCTTGAAGCTGGCGACGGTGCGCTGCGGGTGGGTGATCAGGCGGTCCACGGCGGCGCGTCCGACGATGAGCGTTTCGTCCGCGTCCACGCTCACCACGGAGGGTGTCAGCAGTTCACCCAGCGCGTTCGGAATGAGCACGGGACCGTTGGGCCCGTGGTAGCCGATCAACGAATGCGTGGTCCCCAGATCGATGCCGACGATCATCCAGCCCCCTGCTGGCGTCCTTGTCGACACCGAGTGTAGCCGGGCAGCGTGGCGGCGGGGAGGGCGTCAGTGCCGCGTGCGCCGACCTGTCGCCTTCCCCGTCGCAGGGTTGAGTTCGACCGACAGCACGAAGCTGCGCTGCTCGTGCGGCTGCATGGCGCCGACGCCGACGACCTGCCGCGTCACTTCCTCACCCCGATCGTTGCGGATGGACAGCACCACGCTGTATTCCCAGGCCGCGCCTTCGGCAGGCGGTTGCAGCGTGCCCTCGATCCGCAGCGGAGTCAGCGCGGGCGCCGCGTTGGCGCCCGCGCCGGGTTCGAAGCGCAGGTGGTGGCGGCAGCCGGGGCAGACCGCCGCACTCTCCAGGATGGTCGCCTTGCAGTGCGGGCAGGTACGGGTGGCGCCGGCAGTGCCGGGGCGGGGTTGGCTCATGCGGCGGCGCCGGGCTCCGTGCTGCCGGACTTGCCGGCCTTGGCCGCGGGCTCATCCCAGCCGAAGTCGGCCTGGCCGCGCATCCGCGATCCGGCGGCCACGGTGAGCGACCCCGCCTTGACGTCGCCGACCAGCACGCCCGAGGCGAGCAGTTCGACGCGCGCCGCGGATTCGATGTTGCCCTCGAGTTCGCCGGCGATGGTGACCTTCTTCGCCCGCACGCCGCCGTTGAGCTTGGCGCCGGTCTCGATGGTCAGGTCGCCCTGCACGTTCACGTCGCCCTTGAAACGGCCGGCGATGCGAATGTGGCCCGTACCCTCGATCTTGCCCTCGATGGTCAGGTCTGCCGCGATCAAAGACTCCTTCAGCGATTCCGCTGGCGCGACGCGCTCGACCGGCCGCGTGCCCGGCGGTGCGGTGACGGCGGGGGAAAAGTCGGCGGCAGACGTATCGCGCAGCGGGACCGGCGACGGCTCGGGCGGCAGGGGGGCGGCGTCCTTCTTCGCGGGCCCTTGGTCTTTCCAGATGGACATGCAGGGGATGCTCCGGTTGACGTGGACACCGGACTATCGCGGCTGAAGGAGTTCCACGTTGTGACCCGTGCGGACAATCAGGGCGATCGCCAGGCGGGGGAAAGTCCGGTTCATCGCGCAGTCGGGCATGTGTACGCGCCGCTCACAACCCTGACAAGGCGTCAGCGCCTGCCTGCGATGTCGACGAAGGCCCCTGTCGTGTAGCTGGCCCGGTCCGACAGCAGCCACAGGATCGCTTCCGCGACCTCATGCGGTTGTCCGCCCCGACGCATCGGGACGAAGGCCTTGACCCGGTAGATCCTGCCGGGCTCGCCGCCATCGGCATGCATGTCGGTATGGATGAAGCCGGGCCGGACCGCGTTGACGCGGATGCCTTCCTGCGCCACCTCGTGCGCCAGGCCGACGGTCAGGCTGTCGACCGCGCCTTTCGACGCGGCATAGTCGACGTACTCCCCGGGCGCCCCGGTCCTGGAGGCGACCGACGAGACGTTGACGATGGCGCCGCCSKRWCCGCCGTGCCGGGTGSWCATGCGYCGCACCGCCTCGCGGCAGCACAGCAGGGTGCCGATGACATTGGTGGCGAGGATGCGCTCGATGCGCGCGGACGCCAGCGCATCCACGCGGGACTGTGTTTCCAGGATGCCGGCGTTGTTGACCAGCGCGCCGAGTGGACCCCATGCGTCGTCGAGCCGGCGGAACATCGCCACTACCTCGGCCTCGCGGGCCACATCGGCTTGCAGGGCGAGCGCCTGTCCACCGCGGTCGACGATCTTGCGGACGACGGCCTGCGCGGCTTCTTCGTCGCGACGGAAGTTGACCCCGACGGCATAGCCCTGTTCCGCCGCCAGCAGCGCGGTGGCGGCGCCGATGCCGCGCCCGCCGCCGGTGACCAGCACGACCCGTGCCGTCACCGCGCTACATCCGGAAGACGCCGAACTTCGCCTGCGGGACCGGTGCATTCAGCGAGGCGGAAAGGCCCAGACCCAGCACCCGGCGCGTATCGGCGGGGTCGATGATGCCGTCGTCCCACAGCCGGGCCGTGGCGTACCACGGGCTGCCCTGGGATTCGTACTGGTCGCGTATCGGCGCCTTGAAGGCTTCTTCCTCGTCGGCGTTCCACGCGCCGCCGCGGGCCTCGATGCCATCGCGCTTCACCGTCGCCAGCACGCTCGCCGCCTGCTCGCCGCCCATCACGCTGATGCGCGCGTTCGGCCACATCCACAGGAAGCGCGCACCGTAGGCGCGCCCGCACATGGCGTAGTTGCCCGCGCCGAAGCTGCCGCCGACGACGACGGTGARCTTCGGCACGCKCGWGCWSGCGACGGCGGTGACCATCTTSGCWCCGTCCTTCGCGATGCCGGCGTTCTCGTACTTGCGACCGACCATGAACCCGGTGATGTTCTGTAGAAAGACCAGCGGGATGCCGCGCTGGTTGCACAGTTCGATGAAGTGAGCGCCCTTCAGCGCGCTCTCGCCGAACAGGATGCCGTTGTTGGCGACGATGCCCACCGGATAACCGTGCAGGTGGGCGAAGCCGGTGACCAGCGTCTTGCCGTAGCGCGCCTTGAATTCGTCCAGCTCGCTTCCGTCGGTGATGCGCGCGATGACCTCGCGGATGTCGAACGGTCGGCGCGTGTCCTTCGGCACGATGCCGTAGAGCTCGTCGGTGGCGTAAAGCGGCTCGCACGCCTCGCGCACGGCGACCGGCATGGCCTTGCGCCGGTTGAGGTGGCCGACGATGCCGCGCGCGATCTCCAGCGCGTGGCGGTCGTCTTCGGCGAAGTGGTCCGCCACGCCGGAAATGCTGGTGTGCACGTCCGCGCCACCCAGCGCCTCCGCATCGACCACTTCGCCGGTCGCCGCCTTCACCAGCGGCGGGCCGCCGAGGAAGATCGTGCCCTGTTCCTTCACGATCACGCTCTCGTCGCACATCGCGGGCACGTAAGCGCCGCCGGCGGTGCAGCTGCCCATAACCACCGCGATCTGCGGGATGTTCTCCGCGGAAAGGCGCGCCTGGTTGTAGAAGATGCGGCCGAAGTGCTCGCGATCCGGGAAAACTTCGTCCTGCAGCGGCAGGAAGGCGCCACCGGAATCGACCAGATAGATGCAGGGCAGGTGGTTTTCGCGCGCCACTTCCTGTGCCCGCAGGTGCTTCTTTACCGTCATCGGGAAGTAGGTGCCCCCCTTGACGGTGGCGTCATTGGCGACGACCACCACCTCGTTGCCCATGACCCGGCCGATCCCGCAGACCATGCCGGCCGCCGGCGCGGCACCGTCGTACATGTCCTCTGCGGCCAGCGGCGCGATTTCCAGGAACGGAGAGCCGGGATCTAGCAGGGCGGTGATGCGCTCGCGCGCCAGCAGCTTGCCGCGTTCGGTGTGCTTGGCGCGGGCCTTCTCGCCACCGCCATCCGCGGCACGCGCCAGCCGGCGTTCGAGTTCCTGCACGAGCACGCGGTGGTAAGCGGCGTTGGCGACGAACTCAGGCGAGCGCGGATCGAGGTGCGAGGCGATGGCAGGCATGCGACAGGACAGTGCAGGGAAGGCGGCATCAGACCACAAAGCCCTGCATGCGCCAAACCGCAGTGCAAAAAGAAAGGCCCGCTTGCGCGGGCCTCTCCGGTTCGCACGAAGGCGACGCGATTACTTCTTGGCTTCTTCAGCCTTGGCTTCGGCCTTGTCGGCCACTTCAGCGGCCTTGTCGGCGGTCGCCTGGGC
>NZ_JBGFFG010000149.1:0-7579 GCF_056175765.1 Pseudoxanthomonas sp. LjRoot204_2
GCGTAAGGGCCGGTGGCGCAGGTGGCCGCGTTGTTGCAGTAGATGTCACGGTGCAGCAGGCGCTCGGCCACCGTGAAGGGGAGGGTGCGTCCATGATTGCCGGTGTCGATGTGCGCCAGCGACACGAAGCTGGTGCCGAAGGCCCACTGGCCGTTGTGCGTGACCGACCACTGGTCGCGGGTGAACTCCTGGTCGGCCGCGTAGCCTACCTGCGGCGCCGCACGCCAGATGCCTGCCAGGCCATCCACGGTACCCAGCGGATATGTTTCCGTGCCCAGGTTGTTGATGTAGGGCGTGTTGTCGTAGACCTGTTCGGAGGTGTCGTAGTCGAAGGTGACGCTTTGGAGATCCGTCGGCGTCCAGCTCAGCGTGATCCCCGCGCTCTTGTTGGTGTTGTCCACGGTCTTGCCGCCACCTCCGAAGCCCAACGCGCGTTCGAACACCGTGCCATCCGGCGCGGTGATCGTTTCGTACTCCGGCGTCGACGCATTGCGCTCATACCAGGAGCCGCGTACGCCAACGCCCAGGCGATCCTGCAGCAGGGGTCCCATCAGCGCGAAGTCGAGCGTGGTGTCGCTGCCGAAATCGCTGTTCTCCTGGATGCCGTGGCCGAGCGTGGCCGACCCGCGCCAGCGATCCGAGACCTTGCGAGTGATGATGTTGATCACGCCGCCCAGCGCATCGGCGCCGTACAGCGTCGAGGCGGGACCGCGGATGACTTCGATGCGCTGGATCATGTCCAGCGGCGGAATGTGGTTGAACTGGTTGCCGCCGAACGAGTTCGGGTAGATGTCGCCATGATTGTTCTGGCGCTTGCCGTCGATGAGGATCAGGGTGTAGTCCGGCCCCATGCCGCGGATGCTGATCGTCTTCTGCCCGGTCTTGTCCGAGGTTTCGCCGACGTCCACGCCTTCCAGGTCGCGCACGGCGTCGATCAGCGTGATGTAGGGGCGCTTGCGCAGTTCTTCGGCGGTGATCACGCTGATGCTCGCGGGCGCATCGGTGATCTTCTGCTCGAAACCGGACGCGGTGACGACCACGGCGTCGAGTTCGGTGGCCTCCGCCGCACCTTCAGGCACGGGCTGGGCCAGCGCGGGCGCGCACACCAGGACGACAAGGGCGAGCGCAAGGCGGGTGTGGCGCGGCGGCGCCTGCAGGGAGCTGCAAGAGAGGTTCATGAAGGGCTTCGCAGGGATGAAGAAGGAGGCGCATCACGCGGACAATGGCGCGACGCGGACCGCACGCCGTGCCTCGCACGGCCGGCGAGGATCAGGCGACGCGCGGTGGCGCCTGGCCGGGATGCAAGCGCCGTGTGGCGTCGGGGCGAAGCATCGGCGTGGTGTTCGACAGAGGCGCGCGCGACGCTCGCGTTCCTTCGGACGAAACGGTGAGAGCGTGGCCGGCCAGGAATGCCGGCGCCGGCGCGGCAGCGCGGGAGGCGGACCCAGTCCAGACCTTCAGCGCGCTGACACGAGGCTTCTTCAGGTGCGGTCCGCGATACGGCATCACCGGTGGCGGATCGCCGTCCTCGGCAGCGCTTGCGAGGGTTGTCGGCGTGCCGGACCCGGCGGCGTCCAAGGCTTTGACATGGCCACTTCCCAGCGAAAGGCTGATCGCGGCATGGAAGACCACGATCGCCAGCAGGCCCAGCAGACGGCAGTACAGTCCCGCGCGGGCCTGTGGCGCGCGGCTCTGTCCGACGATGGAGGCGAATGCTTGGAACACCTGACTTCCCCGGCGGCGAGCCATGGCGGCCCACCGGACACGGCGAATCTTAAATGAGAATACTTATCAAATGCAAACAAGGATGGATCTTGTTTAGATGGGTCAGACCTCCGCCCATTGCCGCAGCAGGTTGTGGTACACGCCGGTCAGCTGCACCAGCGCAGGGTGCTCGGGCACGTCGGCAGTCAGGCGACGGATGGAGACATCCAGCTCGAACATCAGCCGGCGATGGCCATCGTCGCGCACCATGCTCTGCAGCCAGAAGAACGAAGCCACGCGCGCGCCGCGCGTCACCGGCGTCACCCGGTGCAGGCTGGTGCCGGGGTAGAGCACCATGTGGCCGGCCGGAAGCTTCACGCTCTGGGTGCCGAAGGTGTCCTCGATGATCAGTTCGCCGCCGTCGTAGTCTTCCGGTGCACTCAGGAAGAGCGTGGCGGAGAGATCCGTGCGCACCGGGTCCACGCCGCCGCGGCTGCGGTCGTAGCGGATCGCGTTGTCGACGTGGTACCCGAAGGACTGGCCACCGGCGTAGCGATTGAACAGCGGCGGATAGATGCGCCTGGGCAGCGCCGCCGAGAAGAAGGTGCTGTTGCGCGAGAGCGCGTCGAGGATCAGTGCGCCGACGTCCCGCGCGGCCGCCGAATCCTCCGGCAGCTGCGCGTTGTCCTTGGCCTTGGCCGACTGGTAGCCCGCGGTGATGCGGCCGTCCGCCCAATCGGCGGTATCCAGCCGCGCCCGTGCTTGCGCGACCTGCGCGGGAGTCAGGACATCCGGGATCGCCAGCAACATGCGGTTCGCCTCGAAAAGAAACCCCGCCCATTGTGCATGGGCGGGGTGGTATCGCGTGGGTGACTCAGAACCGGAACGTGGCCGTCAGCACCGCCGAGCGGCCTTCGCCCGGATTGGCCCAGCCGTTGCCGGCGGTCACCACGCCAGCACCGTTGACGGTCAGGTTGTTGCGGATACCGGTGTAGTACTCCTCGTCGAACAAATTGCTGACGTTGAGCTGCAGGCCGATACGTTCATTGATCTGGTAACCGACCATCGCACGGTGGACCCAGTAGGCTTCCGTCTTCAGGTAGGCCGTTGCAGAGGAGTTGTTCGGATAGAAACTGCCCTGGTAGGTCGCACCGTAGCCGAAGGTCCAGTCGCCCAGTTCGTACGTGCTCCAGAGGCTCGCCGAGTGGCGCGGTGTCTGGGTCAGTTCGTGGCCCTTGACCGGATCCGTGGCGGCACCGTCCGCTGCGTTCTGCAGGACCTCGCTGTCCAGGAACGTGTAGTTGGCGAACACCGCCCACTCGCGCGTGATGTTGCCGGCCACGCCCAAAGCGATACCGTCCACGCGCACCTTGCCGTCTAGCACCTGCTCCGGCTGCAGCGGGTCGACGCTCGCCACCTTGTAGTTCTGGCGCTCGTTGCGGAACAGTGCGGCGGTTACCGCAAGGCGGTTCTCCAATACGTCCCACTTGGTGCCGAGCTCGATGTTGACCGCGGTTTCGGGATCCACATTGCACGTCACCGCGCTGCAAGCGCCATTGACCGACGCCTTCGACGGCGTCTTGCTGTTGGCGTACGACAGATAGACGCTGGCGTTGTCGACTGGCTTGTACACCAGGCCCGCGCGATACGAGAACAGATCGTCCTCGTTCTCGAAGACGCCGCTCACGCCAGTGATCTGGCCCGTGGTGGAGACGGCGTAGTTCACCGTGTCGCCTTCGTTGTGCTCGTAGCGCGCGCCCAGGTTCAGCAGCCATTGGTCGCCAAACTTCAACGTATCGAACACGTACACCGTCTGGTTGTTCAGGCTGCCCTCGGTGCGGCCGGTACGGAAATAGTTCTGCGGACCGGCCCAGATGTTGTACGGATTGTCGAAGTTCTGGATCGGGTAGGTGATGCCCGTCGTGGATCCGTCGGGATTGCGGAAGGTCGTGCCGGTGTCCAGTTCGAAGTCCTCCTTGCTGAAGGACATGCCCACGACGACGTCATGGCGCACGGCGCCCGTGCTGAAGCTGGCCGTCAGGTCCGTCTGGCTGTGGGCGATGAAATTCTCGGTGTCGCGTACCAGTCCACGCGGGCCACCATTCGGATTCCATGTGCCCGCCGGCTGACCCACGCAGGCCTGGCCGGTATAGGGGTTGGTGTTGTTCGACAGGCACCACGAACCCTGCAGTGCAGTGGCATTGGTGTACTGCTCGACCCGCTGCAGGCGACCCAGGCTGCGCAGGGTCACGTGGTCGCCGAAGTCCATTTCGAACACACCGGTCAGCATGTCGACGTCGCTTTCCTGACGCGACGTGTTCCGATAACCGAAATACGTTTCGCGATCCACGCCCGGCAGGGGGCCGTCGTTGAACGGACTCAATGCGAACGGGACGCCGTACTGCGGCATGTTGTTGTCGTGCTGGTGCAGGTAGCTCAGCGTGAAACGGGTGTCGGAATCCAGGCCGAACGCGATCGACGGCGCAAAACCCCAGCGGTGCTTGAATTCTTCGTCGCGCCCGGGTACGTCCTGGGTATGCCCCATCGCGTTCAAGCGGACGGCGATGCCGTTCTCGAAGTCGACGTTGCTATCGGYGGTCACGCGGCTGTACTTGTCCGAGCCAGCGCCCACGGTGAACGTGTTGAAATCGCCCTCGCGTGCGGTCTTGCTGACCAGGTTGATGGTGCCGCCGACGGAGCCGGCACCGGACATGGCGGAGTTGGCGCCATTGATCAGTTCGATCGACTCGAGATTGAACGTGTCGCTGCGCGTGTACTGCGCACTGTCGCGCACGCCATCGGTGGTGATGTCGCTGCTGGCAGTGAAGCCGCGCAGGTTGATGCTGTCGCCATAGCCGCCGCCGCCTTCGCCGGCACCGAAGGTGATGCCGGGCAGCGTGCTCAGCACGTCCTTCAGGCCCAGCAGGTTCTGTTGCGCCATGACGTCGCTGGTCACCACGGTGATCGTCTGCGGCGTGTCGAGCAGGGGTTCGGTGTACTTCGGCGAGCTGGCCTTCTGGACGCGCTCACCGTGCACCTCGACGGTGTCCAGTTCCTTGGCCTGCATGGCGGCGTCGGCAGGAATCTCGCCGCCCGGAGCGGCAAGGGCAGGGGTGCTGAGGGCCAGCAGCAGGGCAGCGGCGAGGGGAGAGTGGCGCAGATTCATGAGCATCCTCAGGTGCAGGAAGGGAACACCCGGTGGCGAAGGCTGGCGGGAGAGATCGGTGGCGAGGGGGAATGCGCGCCTCGGCGGCGCCGTGATCGTTCGAGCATCGTCGCGGCCACTTGCCGAGCGGCCCGCGAGAAGCGGATCAGGTGAAGGGCGGCGGCCCGCGTCCGGGCGAACGGACGCGACGCGAAGCCGGGGCGTCCGCATGCCGGTTATCGGCACGCGCGAGCTGCGGTGCGGTCGCGACACAGCGTCGAACGATGCAGTCGCCGTCGGCTTCGGACTCTGCCGGCATCGGCAGGCTTTCGACCATGTATCCGGCGGGAGACGCGGACGTGTACCCGCTACGGTGCGGGCCGTCCATGTCGGGTTCGTACTGGGCAGCCGAAGACCATGGCGACGCGCCCCGGAGATCCGCGCCAGTGGACGCGACGAACAGGCCTGCGAGCACGAACAGGCTCGCCCACAGCAGGCAGCCTGACAGGATCGAAAGAGGGCGGACTTCGCGCAGCACGGGGTCTCGATGGGTCGGCTGCGACAGCCTGTCGCAGCGGTGCGACAGGATAATGAGAATGATTTGCGATTACAACAGGCGCGCCAGCGGCTTGGGTCAGTCGCGATCGTCACGCGTCCAGACGCCGCCGTGTTCGATGCGAGTCGGGAACTTGGGAACGGGCGAATACGCCGGCGCACACAGGGCACGCCCATCCCTGACATCGAACCGCGCGCCGTGCAGCACGCACTCGATGCTGGCGTCCTTCGGGTCGAAGGTGCCGGATGACAGCTCGAAATCCTCGTGGCTGCACTTGTCCTCGAGGGCGTACAGCGTGCCCTCGTGATTGACGACGAGGATCGGCGTACCCGTGACCTCGTCGAAGACGGTTTTCATTTCGCCGGGCAACAGCTCGCCCGTGGCACAGACAAAGGTCCAGGTCTCGCTCATGCCGCGGCTTCCGTCAGAGGCTTCTCGAGGACTTCGAAGCGCAGATCGTCGCGCTTCGGTATGCCGAAGCGCTCGTCGCCGTAGGGGAAGGGCTTCTTGGTGCCGGTTCGCACATAGCCGCGGCGTTCGTAGAACGCGATCAACTCGTCACGGATGTCGATCACCGTCATCCGCATCGCGGGCAATCGCCATTCGTCGCGCGCCACGCGTTCGGCTTCCGCCAGCATGGCCTTGCCGACGCCACCGCCCTGCAGGTCGGGCCGCACGGAGAACATGCCAAAGTAGCCCGCACCCTCGTCTTCCGCCACGTGCGCGCAGGCCAACAGCAGGCCATCGCGTTCGGCCAGCAGGATGCGGCTGCGATCGCGTTCGATGTCGCGGGCGAGCACGTCCGGATCGATGCGCTGGCCATCGAGCATGTCGGCTTCGGTGGTCCAGCCCTGCTTGCTGACATCACCGCGGTAGGCAGAGGTCACCAGTGCGACGAGGGCCGGAATGTCGGCGGGGACGGCGGAGCGGAAGGTCAGGGTATCCATGCCGCCCATTGTAGGGCGGCAACCCCTTCTACCCCAGCGTCAGGCCAGCAGGCTGCGCGCTTTCTTCAGGGYCGCGATGAAGCGCTCGACATCCTCGTGCGAGTTGTAGAACGCGAACGAGGCCCGCAGGGTGGCGGCGACGCCGAAGAACTGCAGCAAGGGATGCGCGCAATGCTGGCCGGAGCGGACGGCGACGCCCTCCAGGTCCAGCAACGTGGCCAGGTCGTGCGCATGCGCCCCTTTGATCAGGAAGGAAATCACCGCCGCCTTGTCGGGCGCGCGGCCGAAGATGCGCAGGCCCTCGATCCGGTCCAGTTCCTCGGTGGCGTGCGCCAGAAGTTCGGCTTCGCGGGCTTCGACGTTGGCCATGCCCAGCGCATCCAGGTAGTCCACGGCCGCGCCCAGCCCGATGAAACCCGCGATGTTGGGCGTGCCGGCTTCGAACTTGTGCGGCGGGTCGTTGAACACCGTGCCGTCGAAGCTCACTTCCTTGATCATCTCGCCGCCGCCGATGAACGGCGGCATAGCCTGCAGGTGTTCCTTGCGCGCCCACAGGGCGCCGGTGCCGGTGGGCCCGCACATCTTGTGGCCGGTCAGCGCGTAGAAGTCGCAGCCGATGGCGGCGATGTCGACCGCGCGATGCGGCACGGCCTGGGAACCATCGACGACCGTCGTGATCCCGCGCTTGCGTGCCTCGCGGCAGATATCGCGCACCGGGTTGACTGTGCCCAGCACGTTCGAAGTGTGGGTGATCGCCAGCAGCTTCACATCACCGGTCATCGCGGCGTGCAGCGCATCGAGGTCGAGCGTGCCGTCGGCGTGGATTTCCGCAACCTTGATGGTCGCGCCGGTGCGCTGGGCGACCAGTTGCCAGGGCACGATGTTGGCGTGGTGCTCCATGCGCGACACCAGGATCGTGTCGCCGGCCTTCAGGCGCGGCAGCGCCCACGAGTAGGCCACCAGGTTGATCGCGAAGGTGGTACCGCTGCACAAGACCAGCTCGTCCGCGCGCACGTTGAGGAAGCGCGCCAGCGTCTTGCGGGCGCCTTCGTAGGCTTCCGTTGCCTCCGTGCCCAGCGTATGCACCGCACGGCTGACGTTGGCGTTGTGTTGGCGATAGAAGTCGTCGGTCGTCCGGATCACCGACACCGGCTTCTGGCCGGTGTTGGCGCTGTCCAGGTAGATGAGCGGCTTGCCGTTGACCTGCCGCGCGAGCAGGGGGAAGTC
>NZ_JBGFFG010000150.1:0-7572 GCF_056175765.1 Pseudoxanthomonas sp. LjRoot204_2
ACACCATGCCGTTGACCTCCTGCCGCTCATAGCGCACGCCAGCGTCCAGGCGGATGCGGTCGTTGACGGTCCATTCGTCGGCGATGAAGAAGGCCGTGTTCTGGCCGTCGTAGTCGCCACGGATGTTGTAGAACGCGGTGCCCACGAAACCGTCGCGCGTGGCGACCTGCCCGTTGGACAGCGCCAGGTTCACGCGGCGCGCATTGTCCTGCGCGGTGAGCAGCATGTTGTTGCCCAGCCACCAGCGGTCCTTGGACGAATAGTCGGCGTAGTACATGCCGAAGGTCAGGGCGTTGCTGTCGGTCAGGTCGACACTGAAGCGCAGGTCGTTGGTGAACGAACTGATCTCCTTGTCCACCACCCAGAAGCCGGCCGTCAGCACCTGCTGGTTCGGATCGACCGCGCCGCCGCCATTGACGAACGTGCCGGTGCCAGTCACCCCTGCGCCATAGGTGTCGGTGATGTACGACGACAGAGTCTGCGGATTGGCGCCGGTGAACAGTGCGTAGGTCGGCGCATCGCCTTTCAGGTAGTTGAACTTGTCGCTGATCGTCCAGTTGCCGACGTACCAGTCCAGCGAGCCGCCGAACACGTCGATGTCCACGCCGCGGCCATCGGCCAGGTCGCGCGTCATCGTCTGGTTGCCGACGCCCGTGGGCAGCCTGACGCGGCGGAAGTCGTCGCCGACCAGCGTGCCGGTGGTGGGATCCAGCCCCGGGAAACCGGAGATGTCCTCGCCGTTGTTGCGCGAAACCAACGGTACCGCGGTATAGAACGTGTTCTTGTCGTCGGTGTGGCGCGCGTAGAAATTGAACTCGCCCTCGGCCCAGCGCTTGGTCAGCGTGGCGCTGAGCTGGCCGCCCTTCTCCACCGGAAAGCCGGTCTGGCGCACGCCATCGGTCTCGCGGTAGAAGCCGCCCACGCTGTAGTACCAGCCGGTGTCGGTGCCCAGCGGGCCGCCGCTGTAGAAATCGACGCGACGCAGGTCGTCGGTACCCACGGTCAGGCGCACCAGGCCTTCGGGCGTGTCTTCGCCCTTCTTCTGGATGAAATTGACGGTGACGCCGGGCTGGCCGTTCGAATAGATGGGGCTGGGGCCGCCACGCAGGCCTTCGACGCGCGCGATGGTGTCGTCGATGCGGAACAGCGTGGTGTTCTCGAGGAACGACAGCGTCGGCGGCGGGAAGATCGGCGAGCCGTCCAGTTGCAGGGTGAAGAACGGTGCATCGCCCTCGGACGGCATGCCGCGCACGAAGACGTTGGCGCCGGTACCGCCGCCGCTGGCCTCAGCCCAGACGCCTGGCACGATCTTCAGCAGGTCGGCGGTGCTGGTGGGCGCGGTTTCCTGGATCTGCTCGGGCGTGGCGGTGCTGATCGAGAAGCTGGCGTCGCGCTTGCGCAGGCCCTTGAACTTGGCCGTGCCGCTGACGACCACGGCGTCCAGCGTCTTGGCCTCCTGGTCGGCGGGCGCCGCGGGTGCGGCTTCCTGCGCGCTCGCCAGCGCCGGCGATAGCGCCAGCGCGATGGCGGCCGACAGGGCGTAGCGCATCGGGTGCTTGGTGTGTTGCATGGTCCCTCCCTCCACTTGCATTGTTGTCGTGTTGTTGGCTGGCTGCCCACCGCGGCTTCTGTGGCCACGTGCGGTCAAGGCGATACGAACGTCCTCAGGTCAAACGCGTTGATGTGCGGGATGACGGCATCGGCATGGCGCAGCGCGCGCGCGTCGCCGATGCCGATCGCGGCCATGCCCGCCGCATGGATGGCTTCGATGCCGGCCGCGGCGTCTTCCACGCCGATGCAGCGGTGCGCCGGCACGCCGAGCGCGGCGGCGACGTCGAGGAAGATGGCCGGGTCGGGCTTGGCGCGGACGATGCGCCCGGCATCGGCGATGTAGTCGAAGCGGTCCGCGATACCCAGCTTCTGCAGCAGCGTCGGCGCATTGCGGCTGGCCGACGCCAGGCCGAGCTTCAGGCCCGCCGCGCGCGCCGCATCCAGTACCTCGCTCACGCCGTCGAACAGATCCTGCGGACCGACGTGCGCGATCTCCTGCACGTAGTAGCCGTTCTTCGTATCGGCCAACGCGCGCTTCTCGTCGTTGGAATAGCTTCGCGTGGCGCGCTCGAGGATGATCTCCAGCGACGCCATCCGGTCCACGCCCTTCAGGCGTTCGTTGACCTGCAGGTCGAACGGCACGCCGATCTCGTCGGCCAGCCGCTTCCATGCCCGGTAATGCGTGTGCGCGGTATCGGTCAGCACGCCGTCGAGATCGAAGATCAGCGCGTCGCAAGCGCGGGGCAGCGGCATCTTAGGTGGCGATGGCACTGCGAGCGGCAGCGCGACTTCGCGCCCTGCCTTCAGTATCACTTCGCTGCCGGCGTGGCCGAACGCCAGCGCATCGCCCTCATCCAGCCGATAGCGAACACCGCGCGCGTCCACGTCCACGCGCAGCGCGCAGCCGCGCCAGCGGAGGTTGAACCCGTAACCCTTCCAGGCCTGCGGCAAGGTGGGGGCGAACTGCAGCCGGCCCGCCACGATGCGCAAGCCGCCGAAGCCCTGCACCAGCCCCAGCCAGCTGCCGGCCATCGCCGCCATGTGCACGCCGTGGTCGGTGTTGCCGTGCAGGTCGTCCAGGTCCACACGCAGGCTGGCGTCGAAATAGTCCCAGGCCTTGCCGTTCTGGCCGACCTCGCTGGCCAGGATGCCGTAGACCGGCGCCGACAACGTGGAATCGTGGGTGGTGACGGCGTCGTAGTAATCGAAGTCGCGGCGCTTCGCGCCCAGGTCGACGCCATCGCCGGCCAGCACCATCGCCATCACCACGTCGGCCTGCTTGCAGACCTGGTGGCGGTACAGGGTGAGCGGGTGGTAATCGAGCAGGAGCGGGCGATGCGGCCCTTCGCGCCTGGGGAACGGCCAGCGCGGCTTGGCGAGGAAATCGTCGTCCTGCGGATGGATGCCGAGCGCCGCGTCCACCGGCAGGTGCATCGCGTCGGCGGCGCGCTGCCAGAGCGCGACTTCATCGGCATCGAGCCCGATGCGGCTGGCGAGGGTGCGCAGTGCATCGGGGCGATCGGCGGACAGGCGGGCCCAGGCGTCGACGGCGCGCTGCAGGTGCCGCTGCGCCATGCGGTTGGTGTACCAGTTGTTGTTGACCAGCGTGGTGTACTCGTCCGGTCCCGTGACCTCGTGGATGCAGAACGCACCGTCGAGCCGCGGATTGAAATGGCCGGCCTGCGGCCAGATGCGCGCGGTCTCGAAAAGAATCTCGGCGCCAGCCTCGCTGAGGAAGTCGAGATCATCGCTGGCGTCGAGATAAAGCCCGATCCCGTAGGCGATGGCGGCATTGATGTGGTACGCCGCCGAGCCGCTGGGATAGTGCGCGGAACATTCGCGGCCGGCGATGGTGCGCCAGGGGTACAGCGCACCGCGGGGATGGTTCATGGCACGCGCGGTGTCGCGTGCGCCGTCCAGCGTGCGGAAGCGGTACATCAGCATCGCGCGCGCTACGTCCGGTGCGGTGAACGCCATGACCGGCAGCACGAAGGCTTCGGTATCCCAGAAGCAATGGCCTTCGTAGCCTTCGCCCGTGATGCCCTTGGCGGCCGTGCCGTTGATGCCGTCGCGCCCCGCCGACTGCAGCAGGTGGAACAGGTTGAAGCGCAGCGCGAGCTCCGCCGCGGCATCGCCCTCCACCGACAGGCCGGCACGCTGCCAGAACGCATGCAGGCCGTCGGCCTGCGCGGCCGCGATGCCGTCGAAGCCGACGCGCAACGCGCGCGCCAGCACGGCGTCGACGCTGTCCTGGGCCTGGCCGTTGCCGTCGTCGTAAGCGACGTACTTCTCGATCACCACGGACGCGCCTGGCGTCAGCGTGGCGCCGAAGCGTTGCTCCACGCGGCCATCGCCCGCCTGCGCCGCGGTGAACACCAGGCCCGGCGACAGCCGGTGCCGCTGTGCGCACACCAGGGCGACGCCGCTGTGATGGGTGCGCTGCGTCAGCCGGGCGCCTTGGTCATCGGCGTGCTCGTCCGCAACGTGCAGCTCTTTGCCGCCGTGCACGCCGATGCGGGGATCATCGCCCTGTTCGACGGCCTGCCGTCCGGTCTCGATCGATGAACACAGCGTCAGTGGGCCCGCATAGTCGATGGACGCCACTTCGAACCGGATGGCGAGCAATGCGCGCTCGGCCAGCGGCACCACGCGGCGCGCGCGGATCTCGAGCGTATGCCCCTGCGCGGTTTTCAGGCGCAGGCGGCGCTCGAGCGCCCCGGCGGCGAGATCCAGCGTGCGCTCGAAGTCGAGCCACTCTGCTTCCTGCAGGCGCAGCGGCGTGTCGCCGAGTTGCAGCCGGAGGTGCTTGCCCTCGGCGACCGGCACCCGCGTGTCGGTGCTGCGGGTGAAGCCGGGGAAACGCTCGTGGTAGTGGATGGGGTTCTGCTCGAACACGCTCGACAGGAACGTGCCATCGCTGGGGCTGTCGTCTTCCTCCAGCGCGCCGCGCACGCCCAGCGTGCCGTTGGCGAGGGCGAACAGGGTTTCATCGCGCGCCGCGCGTTCGCCGTCGAACGCCCGTTGGATAAGCCGCCAGGGATCGGACCGGCTTTCGCCCGCCGTGCCCTGACCCGATGTATGCGCCTGCTTCTGTTCCACCGACATCCTCGTGCTCACCTGTTACCGGCCGTGGCGGAACCACGGGCGGGGGCACGCTAGAAGTCGTTGTTATCGATGTCAAGTTATCGATGTCAAAGAGCCCTCTCAAGCTCCGGAGTCCTGCCAACGCCGAGGCGGGGACATAGACAAATCCCTTTTCATTCAATGGCTTGTTGACAACAAGACGCGGCTCGACGCGCCCGGATGTCCACCGGGTGGCCGCTGCGATGCAGCAGCACAATGCGCTCAGGTCGTGCGGATGACCAGATGGGTCGGCAGGGTCTCGGACACCGCCTCGTCGCCCTCGATCAGGGCGCGCACCTTGCGGGCCAGCAGCACGCCGGCATCGATGAAGTTCTGGTGCACCGAGGTCAGCGGCGGCACGTAGGTCGCGCCCAGCGGGGAGTCGTCGTAGCCGATCACCGAGACATCCTCGGGTACCCGCCGCCCACGTTCGATCAGCGCGCGGATCGCGCCGATGGCCAACAGATCGCTGGCGGCGAACAGCGCGTCCACCTGCGGGTTCGCCTGCAGCAGCGCATGTACCGCATCCGCGCCCGCGCCGACGGTGAAACTGGTGACGGTCGGCGCGATCGGCGTGATGCCATGGCGCGCCAGCGCGGCGCTGAAACCTTCGAGGCGTTCGGCGAACTCGCCATGGGCCGGATCGCCGAGGAACGCGGGGCGGCTGCGACCGAGCGCGATGAAACGCTCCGCCGCCAATGCACCGCCGCGGCGATTGTCGCTGCCGACCACGACCTGCGATTCGTGCCGGCTGACCGCACCCCACACCACCATCGGCCGGCCCCAGCGCTGCACTTCGTGCATCGCGTCCTCATGCGCGCCCTGGCCCAGCAGGATCACGCCATCGGCGGCCTGCACGTTCGGCAGCGAACCGCCCTGCAGCGAGGTCAGCAGCACGCTGTAGCCGGTGGAGGTCAGTTCCTGGGTGATGCCGCCCAGCAGATCGAGCGGATAAGGCCCCGACATCTGGCGCTCGACGGTGGGCTTCATTTCCACCACCACCGCCACCGTCATGCTGCGGCGGAGCTTGAGGTTGCGCGCGCTGACATTGAACGAATAACCGTACTGTTGGGCGACCTCGCGCACGCGGGCGCGCGTTTCCGCATTCACCAGCGGGCTGTCGCGCAACGCGCGCGAGACGGTGATCGCCGATACGCCAGCCACTTTCGCCAGATCCGCCATGGTCAGGTGGTCGCCGGGCGACGGCAGCGCCGTGGCGCCGGTACGGCGCTTGCGTTTGGCAGGGGGCATGCGGGTCACGTCCGTGCGCGGCTGGCTTCGTATTGTGCAATAAGCGTGTCCACCGGCGTGGAGGCGATCACGCGGCCGATCACTTCGGGCAGCAGCTCGGCCGGCTTCTTGAAGCGCAGGCAGCTCTTGCCCACGTCCAGCTTCATGCCGGCGTCCGCGTAGGCGTTGCGCAGCACCACGTCCTGCGCGGAGTTCGCGTAGCACACCGTCAGGTAGAGCGCGTAGTACTGCTTCTGCGCGGCCAGCGCGACATACGGCAACGGCTGCTTGTTGTAGGTGGTCGGATAGCGCGACAGCGGCACCTCCCACGCGATCATGCCCCAGCTCATCGCCTCGACGTAGCCGTCGGGGATGTGCCGGTTGACCAGGTCGCGGACCGAGGCGATCACCGTGCGGCGATCCTCGGGCAGTTCCGCGAGGTATTCCTCGACCGTCTTCGCCTTGCTGCTCGCCATGGCGCCACTCCGTTTGCGCGAACAGTAGCGCAGGCCGGGGCGACCCGCCATGCCCGGCGGCGCCCGACGGAGCGATCGCTGGCACGGCGCATGGCATGAATGACGGGCCGCACGCGCTCAGCGAAATGCAGGCACCGTGAAATGGAAGCGCGAAAGGGTGCATTTTCAGCGCCGTTCTCGATTGGTTCACGTCGCGCAGCAGGAGGCATTCATGCAGTGGTGGTTACGGTGCGCTCGCCCTGACGGCGGCGACGCATCACGCATCGCAACGCACGGAAGGGACATAAGAAAACAGAACAGGAGATTCCTGCATGAAATCCATTCGTACCCTCACGATTGCCCTGGCTTCCCTCATTGCCGTACCTGCCCTGGCGCAGGATGCAACGACCGATACGACGTCCGATGCCGCCAGCAAGCGCTTCGCCGTGGTCGGCGGCGCCGCCATCCTCAAGCCCGATCGCGATCCCGCGCCCGGCCTGAAGATCGACGGTGACGTGGCGCCCGTGATCAGCGCAAGCTGGTATGCCACCCCCAACATCGCCGTTGAACTGTGGGGCGCCGCCGACAAGTTCAACCACCGCGTCAAGGCGGATGGTGCCGGCAAGATCGGCACCGTCGACCAGCAGCCGATTGCGCTGAGYGGCCAGTACCACTTCGGTACGCCCGACCAGGTCATGCGCCCGTTCCTGGGCCTGGGCTACTACGAGTCCAATTTCAGCAACGAGAGCATCGGCGGTGACGGTGCGCACGTGGGCCTGGAAACCGCCAAGGGCGCCATCGCCACGGCAGGCATGGACTTCAACATCAACGAAACCTGGTTCGCGCGGACCGACGTGCGCTACATGAAGGGTGACGCCGGCGTGCGCGTGGCCGGCCAGGGTACCGGCGAAGAACTGACGATCGACCCGTGGGTCGTGGGCGTGGGTATCGGCGCGCGCTTCTGATCCATCGCTCCAACGCGCCGATGGGGCGGCGGGCTTCCGGGCCCGCCGCCTTTCTGCTTTCCGCCGTCAATGCGCGCCGTATCCCCGCAGCCGCTCCAGGCGCGCGACGCGCCACTTGGCGCCCCAGGCGTAGACCAGGTAGTAGCCGAGCAGCAGGCCGCCGACCGCGAGCAGGCTGCCATGCCCGCTCAGCAGGGCGTGCGTGGCGGGTTCGGCCTGCGAGCGCCAGTACTCCACCATCTGCACCA
>NZ_JBGFFG010000151.1:0-7488 GCF_056175765.1 Pseudoxanthomonas sp. LjRoot204_2
AGGAAGAGCACGCCGCTCGGCGGCGGCACGGTCTGGATGTCGAACTGCTCACCGCCGGACGCGTGCGGGACGATTATGGCTTCGACGCCCCCGCGGCGCTGCTCAGCCGCCAGGGGGCGCGAGTCGATCCGTACCGACTGACCCATCGCCTGCTCCAGCGCCTGCAGAAGCAGGGAGCGTCGGTATTCGACCGCACGCGTGTCGTCGAGATCGACACGACGGCGCGCGGCGTCGTGTTGCGTACCGAAGGCGGGGTTACCGTGCGCGCCTCGCATCTCGTGGTCGCGGCGGGATATGCCAGCCAGCACTGGCTGAAGAAGTCGGTGGCACGCAACCGCAGCAGCTATGCCGTCATCAGCGACCCGCTGTCCGAGGAAGCCCTCGGGTTMCTGTCCGACACGCTGTTGTGGGAAACCGCGCGCCCGTATCTCTACGCGCGCAGCACGTCCGATCGCCGCCTGCTGATAGGCGGCGAAGACGACGCTGTCGACATTCCCGCCAAGCGCGATGCGCGGGTCGAAAAGAAGGCACGGACGCTGCTGAAACGGCTGCACGACCTGTTCCCTGCGCTGGAAATCACGCCGGCGTTCTCGTGGGCGGGCACCTTCGCGGAAACCGAAGACGGCCTGCCCTTCTTCGGCCCGCACGCGCAGTGGGGGCCGCGGGTGCATTTCGCGATGGCCTACGGCGGCAACGGCATCACCTACAGCATGCTGGGGGCTGGACTGCTGCGTGCGCTCATCGAGCGACGCCGGCATCCCCTGTGGCCCCTGTTCTCGTTCGAGCGACTGAAGCGCTGACGCTGCGCCACGTCGCATTGACGCCCACGTCATGCCTCCATCACGCGCATCGGAGCAGGCTGGCGGCACGTCCCGACTGGAGTACGGCCATGCCCCGTGGCGACAAATCCGCATATACCGAAAAACAGAAGCGCCGGGCCGAACACATCGAGGAGTCCGAGCGCGAGCAAGGGCGATCGAAGGAAGAGGCGGAGCGCATCGCCTGGGCCACGGTCAACAAGCAGGATGGCGGCGGCAAGAAGTCGGGTTCGGGACGCGCGAAGGCGCAATGACGCTACGGTGAGCCGGACGGCCACCATCCCTTGCCGGTCAGCGCGTAACGGTCCGCTGCCCGCTCGAAAGGATTGCGCACGCTGACGCCGCCGCAGAGCAGGTAGACCGGCAGGAACAGCGGTCCCAGCACCATGTACTGGTAGACATGCGCGCGTTCATGGTCCCCGAGGCGGATGCGAGGATGCTGGGCATGGCCAGCGCGGTGCTCATAAGTGATGCACTCGGATTCCAGCGTGTCGCCGGTGTGCAGGATGACGTTGCCGAAGGTGATGGCGCCGCCCGGTCCCCACGGCCAGTGGTGGAAGACCAAGGCGAAGTCCCTGCGACTCCACTCGACGCGCGCACCGAACGGCAGACCCGCGATCCCGGCCAACGCGCCGATCACGGTATTGGGCACGGCCCAGACCACGCCTAGCGAATATCCGAGCCACCGGCCCACCCGCGCCATGCTCAATCCTGTTCGTTCGGCATCAACAACCACAGGATCAGATAGACGAGGATGCCGGGAAACGCCGCCGACGCGATGGAGACGATCACGAACAGCACCCGCAGCAGCGTGGCACTCCATCCGTAGCGATGGGCGATACCGCCCATCACGCCCGCGATCATGCGGTCGTTCAGCGACCTGGCAAACGGCTTGGATGCGGTATTCATCGCCAACTCCCCACGGTTGTCCGTGGCCAGTCTAGCGCGTCAGCGCGCCGGCGCGGCTGAACCGCGCAGCGCGTCCAGCTTCGCCTTGAACCAGGTGGCGGCCGGCTGCGCCGGTTGTCCCGGACAACGCACCTGGTAGGCGCGTCCACTGATGCTGCTCTTGCTGGCTGCGCGCTCGATGAACTGCTCGGCGGTATCGGCCAGGTCGCGCTTCAGCAGGTAGTCGTACTTGCGCTGCAGATGCTTGCGCGCCTCGTCTCGCCCGTGCCACGTGCCGTTGCGCTGGAACTCGCAGGACGACGCCGACAACGCGTCCATCAACCCCTGGATCTCGCGCTTCGCCGCTGCGGAGGGCGCGGCATGTGCTGCGATCGGGAACAGCAGAGCCAGCAGGACGACGAAACGTCGCGTCGACGTCTTCATCGTGCGCGCTGGCCCAGCCAATGGTGGATGGCCGCAGGCACTTCGCGCTGGGCGCGGCTGGAGACATAAATGCCGATATGGCCACCCTTGAAGCTCAGTTCGGTGTAGTCGGCCGTGCCCACCACGTCCTTCAGCGCACGCGAGGCATCCGGCGGGACCAGGTGGTCCTGTTCGGCATAGATGTTCAGCACCGGCATGTCGACGAAGCCGAGGTCGACCGCTTCACCGCCGATCTGGATGCCGCCCTTGATGAAACCGTTGCGCTGGTAGAACTGGGTGATGAACTGCTTGAACGCCTCGCCCGCCAGGTCCGGCGAGTCGAAGATCCACTTCTCCATCCGCAGGAAATCCTCGATCGCACGCTTGTCGTCGAGGATGTCGACCAGGCCCACGTACTTCTGCAGGTTCAGCCGGAACGGCTTCAGCATCAGGTAGCAGGCGTTCATCATGTCGGCGGGCACGTTGCCCAGCGCTTCGACGAACAGGTCCACGTCCAGTTCGCGCGTCCAGTGCGACAGCATGTTGTCCGGCGTGTGGAAGTCCACCGGCGTGACCATCGTGATCAGGTTCTTGACCTTCTCCGGCTGCAGCGAGGCATAGCACAGCGAGAACGCCCCGCCCTGGCAGATGCCCAGCACGTTGACCGCATCGCGGCCGCTGCTGTCGCGCAGATGATCGACCGCGCCGTCGATGAAACGGTTGATGTAGTCGTCGAGCTCGAGGAAGCGGTCGGACCGGTCCGGGTAGCCCCAGTCGATGACGTAGACGTCCTCGCCCTGCGCCAGCAGGCCCTTCACCAGTGAGCGGTCGTGCTGCAGGTCGACCATGTACGGCCGGTTGACCAGCGCGTAGACGATCAGCAGCGGCACCTTCGCCGTCGGCGCCTTCTCGCCGACGAAGCGGTACAGCACCACCTTGCCGTCGCGCCATACCTCCTGTTTCGGAGTGGCGCCGTAGTGGACATCGTCCACCTCCGGCAGCGTATGCAGGCCGGCGGACAGTTTCTGCGCCAGCGTGGTGGCTTCCTGCGCCAGGGCCTCGGCGCTGAAGTTGAGCGGTCCATTCATTTGCCCTTACCCCGCTTCGTCTTGCTGGGCGCGCCCGCCGTAGCGCCGCGCGTCGCATTGCGCGCCACCCAGTCCTTCATCGATACGACCGACGTGGGCGTGGTGGCTGCCGCAATGGTCTTCTTCGTTGATTTCGCCGTGGGCTTCCGGGCTTTCGCCTCGCCGACCCCCGTCTTCGCCCTGGCGGGCTTGTGCTCGGCGGCAGTGGAGGCGCGCGCGGGCGCACGCTTGGCAGGGGCCGGAGCCGCTGCGGCCACCCCCCTGACGGCACGCTTCTTCGGCGCGGCCTTCTTCGCTGCCACGCGCGTCCCGGGCGACGCCTTCGGCGAAGGAGCCGACGTGCGTCGTGCGGCAGGACGTTTTTTCGCGGCCTTCGGCTTGGCAGCGGCCCGCGCTGACGGCGCCGCGTCGGGCGAGCGGGTTTCCACCGGCGCGGGCGCGGGCGCGGGTGCGGGCTGCGCGGGCGCGCGGCGGACAGGTGCGGAGGCCGCCCGTGTCAGCTTGCGCAATGCGCGTTCGAGCTCAACGATCTTGCGATGGGCCGAATCGACCTCGGTCCGCGTCGGCATGCCGAACTGCGTGCAGACCTGCTCGACTTCCCGCTGCACGCCGAGCCGCAGTCGGGCCTGCGCATTCGCCAATCCACCGTAGGCATGGCGGAAATCGTCGGACATCGCCACCTGCGCGTAGGCCTCTTCCGCGGCGTCGATCCACAGGTCGAACAGGGCTCGCGCATTCTGCAGCTGGCGGCCGGGCTCGGCGTGCTCCTCCAGCTTGCGTTCGAAGCGCGCGAAAGCGTCCTGCGCCACCTGCAGCATCAGCTGGTCGTACTCGCCGACCTGGCGCTGGTAATCCTGATAGGCCTGCGCCAGCTGCTGCCAGCGTTCCTGATGCTCGCGCGACAGGCCGAACGTCGGCAGGTGCATCCAGCGATCACCGTCCCGCTGGAGGTTCTCCAGCCACGGGCGCATCTGCTGCATCCACCCGTCGAGGCCGTGCGCGCCGCCCTGCATGCTGCGGAAGATGTCGGAGAACGGATTCTGGGCCGGTGCGGGATCGGCCATGCCGAGCGCGGAGCGCCAGGCGCGGCCGATGTCGCTGGCGTCATGGTCGCGGCCGGTGAACTGGGCCGCGACCTGCTGCATCTGCCCGAACCACTGGCCGGCCTGCCGCTGGAAGCGGCCTACGGCCTCGTCCACCTGCGCCTGCCCGCCCGGCACCAGCTTGGACCACCAGTCGACCGTCTGCTGCCAGCCCGAATTTGCGCCGGGCATGGACATCGCAGGCGCCGTCGCGCCAGCCTGTCGCAGGGCGTCGCCCCATAGGCTCCAGTACTGCTTGGCCACCGATTCGAAATCGCCCGGCCACGGTGGAACGGAATTTGCCATGTGCCCTCCCTTCCCGGCCGATTCTAGCCGCGGCCGGCGGCGCGTGCATGACGCGCCCTCACCTCACGGCTCAAGGCTTGGGGATGCGCAGCGTCTTGCTGATCATCAGCGTGCCGGAGACGGCGTACAGCAGCACCAGCGGGTGCAACAGCCATGGACCCAGCTTCACCGCACCGAGCCACAACGCCGGACCGACATGACCCAGGTACGCGGCGACGGCCAGCACGATGACCAATGCCAGGCTGGTGGGAATGGGCGTGCCCTCGAAGAACTTCACCTTGTCGCCCCCATCGGCCAACGTTTCGGCGGTGACGTTGTAGCGTGCCAGCCGGCTGACGCCGCAGGCGACGAAGTACGACAGCACCAGCCAGTCCCAGCCGCCCTGCATGCCGCAGGCGTAGGCCAGCGCGGCGGGCGCGACCCCGAAGGAGATGACGTCGGCCAGCGAGTCGAGCTCGCGCCCCAGCACCGAAGCCTGCTTGCGCCAGCGCGCCACCCTCCCATCGAGTGCGTCGAAGATGAAGGCCAACGGGATGAGCGCCATGCCGATCATCAGGTCGCGAAGGATGCCCTCCTGCAGGAAGCGCATGGAAGCGAACACCGCACCGGTGCCGCAGAAGGCGTTGCCCAGCGTGAACCAGTCGGCCAGCTGGAAGTCGCGGATCATCGAGAAGTGTCGGGACATGGCGGCACGCGTGACCAGGAACGGCCTACAGGGTAAGCCGAACCGGGTGAAGACGTTGCCGCATCCCCTCGCCCCGTTTACGGCGAGAGGGTGCCGAAGGCGGGTGAGGGGCGAACGAAGACCAGATGCTTACACGCTCGCGGACTCGCCGCGCCCTGCCCCTCATCCGCCCTCCGGGCACCTTCTCCCCGCAGGCGGGGAGAAGGATTCTTTCAACGCGGAATTGCGAACTGGCTCGCCTCGACGCTGCCAGCACCGCGCGGCCTGGCGTTGATCAGCGCGTTGGCCGGCAGTTCGCGGCTGCCGTCCAGGGTGGCACTGACCTGGTCCAGTGCCGCGTAGACATAGGGCAGCAGCGGTACGTAGCGCGCGCCGTACGCGGGCAATGCAAGGAATCCGTCGAAGTGCTGCGCGTTGCGCACCTGCCAATAACGCACGTCGGGATTGGCGGCACGCGCGGCCTGCACGTACGGCGCACTGGAGAACGCCGGCGGCACCAGTCCATCGTCCAGCCCATGGATCACCACCACCGGCCGCCGCGTGCGCGGGAAGCGCGCGGCGGTCTGCGCGATGCCGGCCTGCACGCGGCGCGCATCGTCGCTGCTGCCGGTCTGCAGTGCACGCAAGCACTGCAGGCCCGGCAGGGTGAAGTCCGGCGGCGCCAGTTTCGTGTCCACGATGCCCACCCCCGCCCCCGGCGGAATGCCGCTGCCATCCGACCACCACGCGGCACGTTCGGCGGCGCTCGCCGCGCGTGCGCTGAAGTCCGGGTTCTGCGCGGAGAACGCATGCCCGCACGGATGCTCGCCGACGCCGTAGCGACCATAGGCCGAGGCGTAGGTGACGGCGACCGCACGCCACAGGTCGAAGCCCACGCTCAGTGCGCCCGCCACCAGGGCTTCATCGGTCCAGCCATTCGCCTTCAATTGCGCACGTGCGGAGGCAGCCTGCGCCTTGACGTCCGCACCGGTCACCAGACCGGCCGCCTTCAAGGTGGCGCACCGCGCCGTCCACAGCGGCTCGACCTGCGCGCGCAGCGGCGGCTGCGGCAGCGATTCCGCCGGCAGGTCCAGCATTGCGCACGGCATCAGCAGCGCGGCTTCGGTGGTGTAGTCGTACAGCGAACGCGCACCCGGCGCATCGGCTGCCAGGATGTTCGGTTCGCCGGCGACCACGGCATCCAGCCAGCCGCCTTCTTCCTCGCTAGCGCGCAGCACGGCACCGCCGCCATTGGAGATACCCACCGCGATGACGCGCGTGTTGTCGAAACGGAATGGCGCCGCCTGCGGGAACGCCTGGTCCAGCGCGGCCAGCGCGAACTCGGCGGCCTGCTTCACGTGGCGGCCCCAGTCGGCCTCCGGATTGTCCTTGGAGTGCGCGTGCTTGACCGCGACACCGCTGGCACCGACCGGCGCATCCGGCGTGAACGCCAGTGTGCCGTCGCCCAGCGCGCCGATCGTCCCGTCTTCGCGCGCCCCGCGCTGCTCGGTCAGGTCGAAGTAGTCCGTGCCCGCACCTTTGTCGGTGTAGGCGATCGCGCACCCTTTCGGCAGTCCCCATGGGGCAGCGACCGCGATGGCACCGTAGACACCGCGGGAGCCCGACGACGCGGTGACCACTACGCAGCGCTTGGTCGCATCGAAATTGTCCGGCACCTGCACCAGCACGCGGTGCGGCTGCTTCGCGCCAGCGACCGTCGCCAGCGCGGAATACTCGCGTCCGGGCACGCTGGCCACGCTGCCGTAGGCCTGGCCATAGGCGCCGGTGAGCGACAGATCGGCGATGCCGCGCCAGTTCGCCCAGATCGCCCGACGACGCAGTTCGGCCGACGTCGGGTGCGCCGGATCGGCGAACGCGGGCGCGGCCATCGCGCGCAGGCCGTCGAGTCCCAGGCCCGCGGTGAGCAGGTCGTCGCTGCCGCGGTGTTCGGTAACGCGCTGGGGCTGGATCATGTGGGCGACGGCCTCGGGCTTGGGCGGCGCGGTGCTGCAGGCGGCCAGGGCCGCGCCGAGCATCAGGCCGCAGGAAATGCGCGTCTTCGCGTTCATGCGTGGAAAGCGTCCAGGGTTCCGGTCAGTGCCATGAAACTACCCTTCGGGGGAAGCGCCGTCATCGTACTTTGGTACCACGAACGGATCCTGCGTGCCTGCTACCCTAACCGCAGCACGCAGGAGCCCCCATGCAGAAGACCCACACCC
>NZ_JBGFFG010000152.1:0-7472 GCF_056175765.1 Pseudoxanthomonas sp. LjRoot204_2
AGCAGGATCAGCGGCGAGTTGCCGACCATGGTGAACGCGCCGCCCATGACGATCGCGGCCGCGATCGGCAGCAGCAACCGCTGCATCGACAGGCCGGTGCGCGACGACAATCGCGAGGCGACGGGCATGAACAGCGCCATCACCGACGGGTTCTGCATGAAGGACGAGTTGAGGCTGGCGATGGCCGTGGTCATCAGCAGCAGTCTCTGCTCGATGCCGTGGCCGCGCCGCAGCAGCCACGAGGCCAGCCGGTTCAGCGCGCCGGTACGGTCCAGGCCGGCGCCCAGGATCATGGTGGCGATGATGCTCATCACCGCGTTGCCGGAGAAGCCGCCGAAGATTTCCTCCGGGGCGATCAGCCCGGTGATGCCCAGCACCACCAGCACCACCAGCGCGACCAGGTCCGCGCGGATGCGCTCGAACAGGAACATCGCCATCGTGAAGCCGACCAGCCCGAGGACGAGCTTCATGTCGTTGGTCAGCGTCAGCGCGTTGTCCATCAGAACGGCCGGAATGCGGGATTCGGGATACGGGAATGACGGGTCGGCGGGGCCACGCAGCCATGCGGACGCAGGCTATCGCGCGGTGGTCGCGCGTGGCAGGAGTGCACGCTCCTGCAGATCCCGAATCCCGAGTCCCTAATCCCGGTCATAGACAAGATCCCACACCCCGTGTCCTAGCTTCTGGCCGCGTGTCTCGAAATGCGTCTGCGGGCGCCAGTCCGGACGCGGCACGCTGCCGCGCGGACCTGCCCGGTTGCGCAGGCCGGGCGTCGCGTCCAGCACGTCCCACATGTGCTCGGCATAGGCCTCCCAGTCCGTGGCGCAATGCAGCCGGCCGCCCGGACGCAGCTTGCGCGCGATCAGTGCCGCGAATTCGGGTTGCACCAGGCGGCGTTTGTTGTGGCGCTTCTTGTGCCACGGATCCGGGAAGTAGATGCGCACTTCATCCAGCGATCCGTCGGCGACTTCGTGCTGCAGCACTTCCACCGCATCGTGGTGGTAGACGCGCACGTGGTCGCTGCCGTCCTCGGCCAGCGCGTTGAGCAGGCGACCGACGCCGGGGGCATGCACTTCCAGGCCGAGGTAGTCACGGTCCTTGTCGTTCGCCGCGGCGAAACGGAGCGCCTCGCCGTTGCCGAAGCCGATTTCCAGCACGCGCGGTGCGCTGCGGCCGAACACCGCGTCGTAGTCGCGCGGCGCGCCGGTGTAGTCCAGCCCGAAGCGCGGCCATTGGGTATCGAAGGCGCGCTGCTGCGCCTCGGTGAAGCGGCCCTGGCGCAACACGAAACTGCGGATTTCGCGCCGGCCGTCGCTGATCGTGAACGGCTTGGGAGGGGTCTTGGCGCCGGGGCTGGAAAACGGATCGGTCATCAGCCGATCAGTCCGTCGATCGGGCTGGAGGCGGACGCGTTGCGCTTGCGCGGGATGCGACCCGCCAGGAAGGCTTCGCGGCCGGCTTCCACCGCTTTCTTCATCGCGCTCGCCATCAGCACGGGGTGTTTCGCGCCGGCGATGGCGGTATTCATCAGCACGCCGTCGCAGCCGAGTTCCATCGCGATGGCGGCATCGGAGGCGGTGCCGACGCCGGCATCGACCAGCACGGGGACTTTCGCGTTCTCGATGATTTCCAGCAGGTTGTACTTGTTCTGCACGCCCAGGCCGGAGCCGATCGGCGCAGYCAGCGGCATAACCGCCACGCAACCGATCTCTTCGAGGCGGCGGGCGAGGATCGGATCGTCGCTGGTGTAGACCATCACCTGGAATCCGTCCGCCACCAGCTTCTCGGCGGCGGCAAGCGTCTGCACCACGTCGGGATACAGGGTCTTCTGGTCGCCCAGCACTTCCAGCTTCACCAGGGTATGGCCGTCGAGCAGCTCGCGTGCCAGCCGGCAGGTGCGCACGGCATCGTCGGCGGTGTAGCAGCCGGCGGTGTTGGGAAGAATGGTGTAGCGGTCCGGCGGCAGCACGTCGAGCAGGTTGGGCTCGTTGGGCGACTGGCCCAGGTTCGTGCGGCGGATGGCGACGGTGACGATCTCGGCGCCCGCAGCCTCGGTGGCCAGGCGGGTTTCCTCGAAATCCTTGAACTTGCCGGTGCCGGTCAGCAGGCGGGAACGGTAGGACTTGCCCGCGATCACCAGCGGGTCATGGGGGGCGGTGTTGGACATGCGGCGATTATCGCCCATCAAGCCTCGGCGCGTCCCCCCGGGGTGCGGCAGGCCGAGGCCGTCAGCCGCCGCCGAGCGCGTGCACGATCTCGACGCGGTCGCCGGCACGCAGCACGTGTTGCGCGTGCTGTCCGCGCGGGATGATCTCGCCGTTGACCTCGATGGCCACGCGTCGCTCGGCCAGCCCCTGCAGCACCAGCAGGGAGGCGATGGTGCTCTGGTCCGGCAGCGCCTGCGGCTGCCCGTTCAACTGGATGTCCATGCCGCCATTGTCGCCGAAGGCCGGCGCGCATGCCGCATTGCAGCGTGTGCGGGCGCGGCCTTGGTGGAACGATGCGCGCCATGCGCAGCCGTACGGCAGAGCCGGCACGCAGTCCCGTCCATCCTTTCTTGCCCCGGAGATTCCATGAAGCGTTCCCTTTCGCCTGTCCGTTCCCTGCTGGCCGTGGCGCTGGCCGTGGCGGCGGCCCCCGCCCTGGCGGCGGACAGCCCGTACTCGCAGACGATCTTTTTCGGCGACAGCCTGACCGACTCCGGCCATTTCCGTCCGGCGCTGGTACAGCTCGGTGGTCCTTCCGCCGCCATCCTCGGTCGCTTCACCACCAACCCCGGCCTGGTGTGGTCCGAATATCTGGCCGAGTACTACGGCACGGTTGCCGCCAGCGCCAACCAGGGGGGCACGAACTACGCCGTCGGCGGTGCGCGCGTGGGGACCAACACCTCCGGCGCCCTCGGCGCGATTCCCTCGATGACCACCCAGCTGAACACCTATCTGTCCGCGAGCGGTGGCCGTGCCGATCCGAACGCCCTGTACACCGTCTGGGGCGGCGCGAACGACCTGTTCGCCGTGGTCGCCGGCGCCAACCCCACCGCGACCATCGGTGGCGCCGTCACCGCGCAGGTCGGCATCATCGGGCAACTGCAGAATGCGGGCGCGCGCTACATCCTGGTGCCGACGGTGCCGGACCTGGGCTTGACGCCCTCGTTCCGCGCCCAGGGACCCACGAATGCAGCCGCCGGCACGCAGCTGGCCACCACCTACAACACGGCGTTGTTCGGCGCCATCAACACCGCCGGCCTGCGGGTGATCCCGCTGGATACCTTCACGCTGCTGCGCGAGATCGTCGCCAGCCCCGCGGAGTACGGCTTCGGCAACGTCACCGGCACCGCCTGCAATCCGCAGATCACCGCGTCGTCGGTCACCTGCAGTCCGCTCAACTACGCCACGCCGAATGCAGCGGACGTCTATGCGTTCGCCGATGGCGTGCATCCGTCGTCGAAGGCCCACGACATCCTGTCGCAGTATGCGGTGGCGATGCTCGAAGGTCCGCGCCAGATCGCGCTGCTGCCGTACACCGCGTCGGTGCATGGCCGTGCCCGCGCTGATCGGGTGGCCTCGCACGTTGCGGGCAAGCCCGAGGCGGACGGCATGCGCTGGTGGGGCGACGTGCGGGGTGACTTCCTGCGTTATGACGACGGCAACCTGTACGACGGCGCGGGCCCCATGGGCACCTTCGGCGTCGACTGGTCGCAGGGTTCGTGGGTCTATGGCGCCTTTGCCGGCTACGGACGCGCGAAGTACGACTTCGGCCTGCGCCGCGGCAGTTTCGACGAAAGCGACGCCACGCTCGGCGGGTTCGCCGGCTGGTATGGCGACCAGCTGTGGGCGAACGCGCAGGTCAGCTACAGCTGGCTGTCCTACGACATCGACCGCGAAGTGCAGCTGGGCGGCGTGACGCGCCGGCACAGCGGTTCGCCGGATGGCACCAACCTGACGGTCGGCGCAAGCGCCGGCTACGAGTTCGGCGACGGCGCCTTCCGCCACGGCCCGGTGGTGAGCGTGGTATCGCAGACCATCGAGATGGACGGTTACAGCGAGAGCAACGTCAACTCGACGGCACTGGCCTATCCGGATCAGGACTTCGATTCGCTGATCGGCAGCGCCGGCTGGCAGGTGAGCTACGCGATCAACGATCACCTGGCGCCGTACGCCCGCCTGACGATCGACAAGGAGTTCGAAGACCCGGCCGACGAAGTCTTCGCGCAGTCGCTGTCCATGCCTGGCACGGCCCCCTATGCCGTGCCCGGCCTGACCCAGGACGACAGCTACGGCACGCTGCTGCTCGGCGCGCGCACGCAGCTGTTCGGACTGGACGCGAACCTCGGCGTGAATACCACCGTCAACCAGGGTGGTGGCGCCAACGCCACCGCGTTCATGACCCTGAGCGGCAGCTTCTGATATTGCCGTGCGATGCGGCGCCGGACCGCCGGCGCCGCATTGCCTTGCCGCCCGTCGCGGCATAGACTCGCGCCATCGTGCGGGTGTAGTTCAATGGTAGAACTGCAGCTTCCCAAGCTGCTAGCGTGGGTTCGATTCCCATCACCCGCTCCAGTCCGCGCCATCCCCTCCCTGTCATCGGCCCGTGCAGCGGGCGTGGCATGCTGTGCCCGACCCCCGTGAACGATTCCCCATGAAGCTCGCCATCCTGTCGCGCAACGGCAAGTTGTATTCGACGCGCCGCCTGGTCGAGGCCGCGCGCCAGCGCGGCCACACGGTCCGCGTGCTGGACCCGCTGCGCTGTTACATGCGCATTGCGTCGACCGGTTTCCAGTTGCACTACAAGGGCCGTTCGCTGGCGGGCTACGACGCGGTGATTCCGCGCATCGGCGCTTCCATCACGCGCTATGGCACGGCCGTGCTGCGCCAGTTCGAGCTGATGGGCACGTACAGCCCGAATCCCTCCGATGCCATCCTGCGCGCGCGCGACAAGCTGCGCGCGCACCAGTTGCTGGCCGCGCAGGGCATCGACCTGCCGGTCACCGTCTTCGGCGACAACCCCGACGACACCAGCGACCTGCTGTCGATGCTGGGTCCGCCACCGCATGTGATCAAGTTGAACGAGGGCGCGCAGGGCGCCGGCGTGATGCTGACCGAAAAGCCTTCGGCTTCCCGCAGCGTGGTCGAGGCCCTCCGCGGTCTGTACGCCAGCTTCGTGGTGCAGGAATTCATCGCTGAAGCCGACGGTGCCGACCTGCGTTGCTTCGTCGTGGGCGACGAGGTGGTGGCGTCGATGCGCCGGCAGGCGCCGGAGGGCGATTTCCGTTCCAACCTGCATCGCGGCGGGACCGCCCTGCATGCGGTGGCATCCGATGAGGAGCGTGCCGTGGCGATCCGGGCCGCGAAGGTACTGGGGCTGGGCGTGGCGGGCGTGGACCTGATCCGTGCCCAGCGGGGTCCCCTGGTCCTGGAGGTCAACTCGACGCCGGGGCTCGAGGGCATCGAATCCGTATGCGGCGTGGACGTCGCCGGGAGGATCGTGGAGCACCTCGCGAGGCAGGCTGAACAGGGCTGACCCGACGTGGCCGTGTCTTTTTCACGTGGAATTAACGCACTCTTTAACGGTCGTTTAATCGAAGGCCGCGTAGCCTTGACCGGACCGCAGCTCTGCGTTCCTCCCGGTCTTTGCATCTGGAAAGCACAGGATTACGGTAATCGGGGCATTAGTTTGGCCCAGGCGGGCGACCACCCGCCTGGGCCTTGTTTTTTTTGCACGCGGCTGTCGCCACGCGCTATGGCAGAATCCGGATTATCCCCATGCCCGAACTCTGCTGGGCGGGGCAGATCCTTCAACCTGACGAACGAGGTGTTGAATGTACAAGGTGGTACTCGGCTCCCTGCTGGCACTGGCCGCTCTCACCGCACACGCCAAGATCGACGCCGGCAACGACGGCGCCCCGGCCAAGGTGAATATCAACGGATCGTTCGAGGAACAGCGACTGGCCATCATCAAGGATCTCGATGGCGGCAAGGTCTATTCCGAGATCAGCCAGAAGGAGCGCAGCGACGTCAAGGATGCGCTGAACCGCATCTCCGGCGCGTTGGAGGCGACGAGTGGCGTGCAGGGCCTCAGCGAAGAACAGAAAGCCCGTGTATTCAACGACCAGGAACTGGTCAACAGCATCCTCACGCGCGCCGGTGAGGACAGCCGTCTGGTGTGCACGCGGGAGAAGGTGGTCGGCTCGCATCGTCCCACGACGCAGTGCCAGACCGTCGCGGAACGTCGCCGTATCCGGGAAAACGACCAGAACGCCCTGCTCAAGAGCAATCGGGTCATCCTGCGCGGCAACAACTAAGGCGTCCTGATGCGTATTCTCGTCATTGAAGACAACAGCGACATCGCCGCCAACCTCGGCGATTACCTGGAGGAGCGCGGACACACCGTCGACTTCGCCGCCGACGGTGTGACCGGCCTGCACCTTGCCGTGGTGCACGAGTTCGATGCGATCGTCCTCGACCTCAACCTGCCCGGCATGGACGGGCTGGAAGTCTGCCGCAAGCTGCGCAACGAAGCGCGCAAGCAGACGCCGGTGCTGATGCTGACCGCACGCGATTCGCTGGACAACAAGCTGGCCGGTTTCGATTCCGGCGCCGACGATTACCTGATCAAGCCGTTCGCGTTGCAGGAAGTGGAGGTGCGCCTCAACGCGCTGTCCCGTCGCGGCAAKGGCGTACAGACGCGGGTGCTGGAGGTGGGCGAGCTGGAATACAACCTGGACACACTGGAAGTCCGTCGCCAGGGCAAGCTGCTGCAGCTCAATCCCACGGCGCTCAAGATCCTGCAGGCCCTGATGGAGGCGTCGCCCGCCGTGGTGACGCGCCAGGAACTGGAAACGCGCGTCTGGGGCGAGGAATTGCCGGATTCGGACTCGCTGCGCGTGCACATCCACGGCCTGCGCGCCGTGGTCGACAAGCCGTTCGACTCGCCCTACATCCAGACGCGCCATGGCATCGGATACCGCATCGCCGCGCCCGATGCCAGCAGCTGAGTCGTCGAAACCCCGCCGCCACCGCCGTTTCCGGCGGCGGCTGCGCACCCGCATCATCCTGTCGTTCGTCCTGTTGGGTTTTGGCCTGACGGTGCTGTTCGCGTATGCAACGATTGTTGCGCGTCAGCGCGTCGAGAACCAATTGGTCGAAGACGTGATGAACCGCAATCTGGATGAATCTTGGCGGCGGTTCGCGCAAAGCGAAGGCCAGGTGATCGGTGCGCCGTTCGAKCAGGTGAAGGCGTATTACTACCTTCCCGACAAGTTTGAAAGCCTMAGGCTTGCAAAGCCGGAGTGGTATGCATTGCCTGACGGCATCCATAACATTACCGACATAGGCGATGACGGAAAGGCGTATCCCTTCAAGCTGGGAGTAAGGAAAACGCCGCAGATCTGGTTCTTCCTTGCTTATGACATGGGGCAGACGGCGCGCGCTGAAGTGCAGTTCAAGCGCGCGGTTTAYGGCTCGATCCTTGTG
>NZ_JBGFFG010000153.1:0-7465 GCF_056175765.1 Pseudoxanthomonas sp. LjRoot204_2
ACATGGGTGTCGAGGCCAAGCTGGTCGAGAAGGCGGGTGCCTGGTACAGCTACGGCAGCGAGCGCATCGGGCAGGGCAAGGACAATTCCCGCACCTTCCTGCGCGAGAATCCGGCCATCGCCGCCAAGCTCGAGTCGGAGCTGCGCGAGAAGTTCCAGCCCGCCGAAGCGCAGCGCGATGAGAGCGCCGACGACGGCGAGTAAGCGCARGGCGGCAGGTGATGAGCGAACAGGATGAGCCAGCCGGCGGCGGCAAGCGGGGGCGTCGCCCGTCGTCCCTGCAGACGCCACTGCAGCGGGCCCTCGGCCTGCTGACCCGGCGCGAGCACTCCCGGCGGGAACTGTCCCGCAAGCTGGCATCCCGCGGTGTGGAAGCGGCCGATGTGCGATCGGCCGTGGACCGGTTGTCGGAGGAGGGGTGGCAGAGCGACACGCGCTTTGCCGAGGCCCTCGTCCGCAGTCGGGCCTCAGGGGGGTATGGTCCGCTGCGCATCCGGGCCGAGCTGTCCACCCACGGGCTGGATCGCGAGGCGGTTGCGGCGGCCATGGCCACCTTCGATGGCGACTGGACCGAAACGGCATGCGACCTCGTCCGCCGCCGTTTCGGTCCAGCCTGCCGGATCGATCCGGCGCAATCGCGAAAGATCGCGGATTTCCTGGTCCGGCGCGGCTTCGACGCCGCAGCGGTGCGCGCTGCCAGC
Organism: Pseudoxanthomonas sp. LjRoot204_2; assembly: GCF_056175765.1. Classification (NCBI taxonomy): domain Bacteria; kingdom Pseudomonadati; phylum Pseudomonadota; class Gammaproteobacteria; order Lysobacterales; family Lysobacteraceae; genus Pseudoxanthomonas; species Pseudoxanthomonas sp. LjRoot204_2. The sequence goes on from NZ_JBGFFG010000153.1 coordinate 701, forward strand.
CAGATGAAGCCGGAGGACTGGGGCGGGGCGGCCTGATAATCTAGCGCATTGGGTTGCTTCCCCCGGCCGCGTCCGCATGTTGTGGATGGTGCGTCGCAATGAGGCGCCTTCCAGCCAATGCCTGCCAGATGACCACTCCCAAGACCCTCAGCACCCGCCAGATCCGCCAGGATTTCCTCGATTTCTTCGCCGGCAAGGGCCACGCCATCGTGCCCTCCGCCTCGCTGGTGCCCGGCAACGATCCCACGCTGCTCTTCACCAACTCCGGCATGGTCCAGTTCAAGGACGTGTTTCTGGGCGCCGAGAAGCGCAGCTACGTGCGCGCGGCCGACGTGCAGCGCTGCCTGCGCGCGGGAGGCAAGCACAACGACCTTGATTCGGTCGGCTACACCGCACGGCACCACACCTTCTTCGAGATGCTGGGCAACTGGTCCTTCGGCGACTATTTCAAGAAGGAAGCCATCGCCTGGTCGTGGGAACTGCTGACGGAGGTGTGGGGGCTGGCACCGGAGCGGTTGCTGGTCACGGTTTACCACACCGACGACGAGTCCTACGACCTGTGGAACAAGATGATCGGCCTGCCGGCCGAGCGCATCGTCCGCATCGGCGACAACAAGGGCGCGCCGTACGCATCGGACAATTTCTGGCAGATGGCCGATACCGGCCCCTGCGGCCCATGCACGGAGATCTTCTACGATCACGGCGAGCATATCGCCGGCGGTCCGCCGGGTTCGCCGGACGAGGACGGCGACCGCTACATCGAGATCTGGAACAACGTCTTCATGCAGTTCGATCGCCAGCCCGATGGCACGCTCGTGCCGCTGCCGGCGCCGTGCGTGGACACGGGCATGGGGCTGGAGCGGTTGGCGGCGGTACTCCAGCACGTCCACACGAATTACGAGATCGACCTGTTCCAGGGCCTGATCCGCAAGGCGGCGGAGCTGACCGGCACGGCCGATCTGGAAAACAAGTCGCTGCGCGTCATCGCCGATCACATCCGCGCCTGCAGTTTCCTGATCGTCGACGGTGTGCTGCCGTCCAACGAAGGCCGGGGTTACGTGCTGCGCCGTATCATCCGCCGCGCGCTGCGCCACGGCTGGATGCTGGGCATGCGCCAGCCGTTCTTCCACAAGATGGTCGACACGCTTTCAGACCTGATGGGGGATGCCTATCCGGAACTCCCTGCCGCCCAGGCCCTGGTCGAGCGCGCACTCAAGGCTGAGGAGGAGCGGTTCGCCGAGACACTGGATTCCGGCATGCGCATTTTTGACGACGTCGCTGCGCGCGTCGCCGATGGCGTCATTCCCGGTGTCGATGCCTTCCGGCTGTACGACACCTATGGCTTCCCGGTCGACCTGACCGCCGACATCGCCCGCGAACGCGGGCTGACGGTCGACATGGCCGGGTTCGATACTGCAATGGCGCAGCAGCGCGAGACCGCGCGTGCCGCCGGCAAGTTCACATCAAACACTGGCTTGCCTGCCGACCTGGTGGCCCAGCTCTCGCCGACCGCGTTCCTTGGCTACGACCAGCTCGATGCGGGTGGCCTGCAGATCGTCGCGCTGCTGAAGGAGGGGCGTCCGGTGCCATCCGTGGCGGCGGGCGACGAGGCGGTCGTCATCTTGGATCGCACGCCCTTCTACGCGGAATCCGGCGGCCAGGTCGGTGATACGGGCGTGCTGGTCGAGCAGGGCGTGCGGTTCGAGGTCGGGGACACGCTGAAGTTCGCCGGCCAGTTCCATGGCCATGCCGGCCGCGTCGCCGAGGGCGTGTTGAAGCTGGGTGACCATGTCGTCGCTTCCGTGGATGCCGCGCGCCGCGCGAATACCATCCTGAACCACTCCGCCACACATCTGTTGCATGCGGCGCTGCGTGACGTGCTCGGCAACCATGTCCAGCAGAAGGGCTCGCTCGTCGCGCCCGACCGGCTGCGCTTCGACTTCTCCCATTTCCAGCCGATGACGCCGGCCGAACTGGCCGAGGTCGAGCGTCGCGTCAATGCGCAGATCCGCGCGAACAACGCGGCTGAAGTGCACAACATGGGCATGCAGGAGGCGCTGGATTTCGGCGCCATGGCGCTGTTCGGCGAGAAGTACGGCGAAAACGTCCGCGTCCTGAAGATGGGCGATTACTCCACGGAACTCTGTGGCGGCACGCATGTGGGGCGCACGGGCGACATCGGCCTGTTCAAGCTGATCGGCGAGAGCGGTGTGTCCGCCGGGGTCCGGCGCATCGAGGCCGTGACCGGGCAGGGCGCCCTGGACTATGTGGCCGACGAGGAGCGTCGCTTGTCCGAGGCTGCCAGTCTACTGGGCGGCAGTCCGGGCGAGATCGTCGAAAAGATCCGCTCCTTGGCAGACCGCCAGAAGAAGCTCGAGCGGGAGCTGGAATCCCTGAAGGCGAAGGCGGCCTCCAGTGCCACGTCCGATCTGGGCAGTGCCGCGGTGGACGTTGGCGGAATCCGTGTCCTCGCCTCCCGCCTGGAAGGCTTCGACGCCAAGGCCCTTCGGGACGCGGTCGACCGCCTGAAGCAGCAACTGGGGGATACCGTGATCGTGCTGGCCGGCGCATCGGACGGAAAGGCTGCCTTGGTGGCGGGCGTGAACGGCGCCGCAACCGGCAAGGTCAAGGCGGGGGAACTCCTCTCACATATCGCCAGTCAGATCGGTGGCAAGGGCGGTGGTCGCCCGGACCTCGCCCAGGGTGGTGGTGAGGACGGGCCCGCCCTTGCGACAGCCCTCCAGGCCATTCCGGAATGGGTCCGGCAGCGCCTCGGTTGACCCCTCTATTGGACCAGACGGCGCTTGCGGCCGCGTGCCTCCGGCCGCTAACATGCTTTAGGTTCATGAATGTACCAGGAAGCCGGCGGCCCTATTTCACGGTGCCGACGCGCCCCCGGCACTATCCTTTGCCGGATTACGGAGAAGAAACATGTTGATCTTGACCCGCCGTGTCGGCGAAACCCTGATGATCGGCGATTCGGTCACGGTGACCGTGCTCGGCGTCAAAGGCAACCAGGTGCGCATCGGCATCACTGCGCCCAAGGATGTGCACCGCGAAGAAATCTACCAGCGCATCCAGCGTGGCGAAGAAATCTCTTCGCATGCGGCGTCGGAGAACGTCACGTCCGATTGATTTTGTTTGCCGCCTGCGCGGTGAGCCGCTATCCTATGCGGCCGCTGCAGCTTGGCTGCAACGAGCGTCAAACCGGAGTGATGCCCGAGCGGCTGAAGGGGCTCCCCTGCTAAGGGAGTATAGGGTCAAAAGCCTTATCGAGGGTTCGAATCCCTCTCACTCCGCCAGTTCCGCGGTTGCCCGTGCTTGTCGGGTGACGCGCCGGAAAGATGGCGAGAGCGGGCACTCGAACGAGGCTCGCAGGATGTGTTCCGGTAGTGCTTTGCACGATGTCGTCGTGCAAAGAAGTGGTAGAAAAAAGATTGACGGGCGGAAAACGCTTCACGCATAATTCCGCTCCTCACGCGCCCGTAGCTCAGCTGGATAGAGTACCTGGCTACGAACCAGGCGGTCGGGAGTTCGAATCTCTCCGGGCGCGCCATTACGAACGCAAAGAGCCAGCGGCCATCCGCTGGCTCTTTGCGTTTCGGGGTTTCGCTGATCGTGCGTCATCGCGATCCGCGTGACCTGTTCGTGTCGTGACGTACGTGACGAAGATGGTTCGCTCACGTAGTGATTCCGACATCGGCATGTCTTTCGTATCCGCGCATCCCCCGGGGCTTTCACCGGATCGCTACCCGTCCGCGGACGCGATGGCATCCGTGTTTCCGCAGTGCCTGAACGGCATCGCATTGAAGCCTGCGCTGGAACGACACGTACTGATAGCCGCCTTCGCGCTGCAGGACTGGCGCGCATGGGAGACGCAGGCGCTGGCGATCATCGATCCGCGCGAGCGCGGGCGTGCGGAGCGGCAGCGGCAGCCACGGCATCGCACAGACCTTGCGCTGGCTTACGCGTTGCATCGCCTGGTGCTGGCGCATGCTCTGGGTGTCCCGGCGGCGCAGGTGCGGCTGGCGCGGGATGCCCGCGGTCGACCCCTGCTCGAGGGCAGGCTGGAACAGACGAGTCTCAGCCACGCCGAAGGTGTGGTGGCCGTTGCAGTGAGCATGTCCGGCGACGTCGGGGTGGACATCGAACCGGTGAGTCGCGCGCAGGTCATGCCGGAGATCGCCGGACGCATCTGCCACGCTGCCGAGTCGGCACGCATTGCGCAGGTTCCCGACGCCGATCGCGCGGCGGCGCTGCTCGATCTTTGGGTTCGCAAGGAGGCCTTCCTGAAAGCGGCCGGCGTCGGGCTGGAACGCGAGATGGATACGTTCTCCCTGCCTGTAGAAGGCGTCGTGGCGCTGCATCCGGACGGCACGGCAACGGTGGAGATCGAGCGGCTGGATCTGGGGCCTGATGTCGTCTGCGCCGTGGCGCGGCCGCCGGGTGCCGGCTGTATCGCCGGCTGGCTGCGGCCGATGCGAAGGGACGAAGTCCGCTAGGGCCGTCGTGCGGCGGGCAGGCGTGTGTCCGGATCTCTCACTTTTTGCGTTTTTCGAAAGTGAGGGGCATCAGGGCCGGGTCCTTCTCACGCGGCGGCGTCGCGCGAGGCGGTAGTTCCGGGCCCGGCGATCAGGCATCAGGGGGACGTAATGAAGTCGACGCATGCGAGCCAGAAGTCCAGGGCCATCCGGTTCCTGTGGCTGCTGGAGGTGGTGATCATCGTGCTGGCCGTGCTGGGCTCGGCCTGGCTGCGCTTCCTGAATGACCAGGAGACCCACCTGGAGTTCGTCGAACATGCGCCGGCACGCGCCTTGCTGGTGGCGCTGAGCCTGACCGGCGCCATGGCGGCGTTCGGCCTCTACCAGGTGCACATGCGCCACAGCCGCATGGACTTCTTCCTGCGCTTCCTGATGTCGTTCGTGCTCGGCGGCATCGCGCTGATCGTGCTGTATTACCTGGTGCCACAGGCGTACATCGGCCGCGGCGTGCTGGCGCTGTCGCTGGCGCTGTCGGCCGCAGGCATCGTGGCGGTGCGCATGCTGTCCGTGAGCCTGTTCCGCACGGATGTGCTGAAGCAGCGTCTGCTCGTGCTGGGCGCCGGCAACAACGCCGACCTCATCAACAGCCGCATGCGGCGCAAGGCGGACCGCCGCAGTTTCATCGTGGTCGGCTTCGTGCCCGTGGCCGGCCAGCCGGTGGTCGTGCGGGATGACCTGCTGGTGAAGCCCGAGGGCACGCTGGCGGACCTGGTGGAAGACCTGCAGATCGACGAGCTGGTGATCGCACCGGACGAGCGTCGCGGCGGCCTGCCGATGGAAGACATGCTTCAGTGCGTGCAGCACGGGGTGAACGTCATCGACCTGTCGACCTTCTTCGAACGCGAAGCGGGCATGGTGCAGCTGAACATCGTCGATCCGTCCTGGCTGGTTTTCTCCGGCGGCTTCGATTACTCCACGCCGAGGCGACTCAGCAAGCGGTTCTTCGACCTGCTCGCGGCAGGCGCGCTGTTGCTGCTCGCGTGGCCGCTGATGCTGCTGACCGCGCTGGCGGTATGGCTCGAATCCGGTGGCCCGATCCTCTACAGCCAGATCCGCGTCGGCGAGCGTGGCAACCACTTCAAGCTGACCAAGTTCCGCAGCATGCGGACGGATGCGGAAAAGGGCGGCGTCGCGGTGTGGGCGAGCAAGGACGACGATCGCACCACACGCGTGGGCCGCTTCATCCGCAAGACTCGCTTGGACGAACTGCCGCAGCTGTTCGCCGTGCTTCGCGGCGACATGAGCTTCGTCGGGCCGCGCCCCGAGCGCCCGCAGTTCGTCGACATGTTGAACGACGAAGTCCGCTACTACCGTGTCCGCCATTGCGTGAAGCCGGGCCTGACCGGTTGGGCGCAGCTGCGCTATCCGTACGGCGCGTCCGTGAAGGACGCCGAAGAGAAGCTGAAGTTCGATCTCTTCTACGTCAAGAACCATGGCCTGGTGTTCGACATGATGATCCTGCTGCAGACCGTCGAAGTCGTGCTGTTCGGGCGTGGCGCGCGCTGAGCGCGCCGGTCAGCGAAGGGCGGCCGACGCCGGAGGCGAAGAAAACACCAGGTAGGCGGCGATCGCCAGCAGCACCAGCAGGACGAGCCAGCTGCGCTGCGAGACATTGGCGAATCCCGGGGATTCGCCTGTGGCCGGCGCGACGTGCGGGCGCGGAGGACGCGTCAGGTGGGTGGTCCGCACGTTTACCCGCGGCGGAGGGCTGCCGGGAAGTCGGCCATGCGCGCGGAAGAACTGCATCGCCTGGCTGTAGCGCAACGTCAGGTCGGGCAACGACATTCCCGGCATGTCGGGTCGCACGGCCTGGTCGCCGTGCCGGTCGGGATGCAGCTCGGCGACGCGCCGCCGATAGGCGCGCTTGAAGTCGTCCAGGCTGCAGTCGGGCTGCACCCGCAGTTCGCTGTACAACGAATGGAAATCGACTTCCATGGCGCGGGGATGAAAACGTTCACGTTGTGACCTGAATCTATCTTCCCATACGTTCTGGAGGAATGGGGAGGCGCGGACGGCCTCCATGGGGCACCGACGTGGACACTGCCAGCGACACTCTCGACGATCCTCGCCGCTCACCGGCGGCGAGCCAGGCCTTGCCCTGGCGCAGCGCGCCGCATGCCGGCATCACGTCGGCGCGCATGCCGCAACCGGCGGAACTCGCGCAGCTCGCGAGCGAGATCGGCGTGGAAACGCATGCAGTCGCGGCAGTGGCCTGGGCCACGCT
>NZ_JBGFFG010000154.1:0-7450 GCF_056175765.1 Pseudoxanthomonas sp. LjRoot204_2
GCATACGGTCCCCTCGCTCATAGCGCGAAATCCTTGGGGCTGCCGTGTTCTCTTCCTCCAGCCCGAGAACAGCGCCCAAGGCGGCCTGGTTCATCCCCCGCGCAAGCCTGGCCTCGCGAAGGCGACGGCCGAAGGTTGAAGCTGGGGGCAGCGGTGCAGGCATGAAGACCAACGGATGATGAACTGACCCATCAGTCTGCCGCTTCCCATCCTGCCCTGCATTTGCCATATTTGCAAACGTCGTCAGGCCGACGATTTTCAGGGGCTTTCTTATGAAACACGCAGGACAAGGAGCATTCGCTGCGCTCCTGGCATTGGCGTTCACTTCCTTTACTCCCGTCCTCGCCCAGGACCAGTCCGCACAGAAGCCAGGCTTCTTCCGCCAACTTGGGGACAGCCTGAAAGACGCTGGGGAGAGGATGGTCGGGGCCAAGCCCCGCTCCGGCACCCGTAACGCTACCGGACCGCTTTACACCCCCATCAGTGGGGCCGGCCGTATCAATGGGCTCTACAAGAACGAGGACCATCAGGCCGCCCAAATGGGCCGCCTGGACTGGCCCCGGGTCGCGCTGACTTATAAAGAATGGGGCGCGTCCCTGCCCTGCTGGAAGGTCGAGGCCCGGATCTGGACCAGCGCCAACGCGTCGACCTCGGAGACCTTCCAGGCTTGCGCGGACGCCGCTCTGACGATCAAGGACGACCTCGGCGAGGAGGCCGAGCTCAACGACAACGCCCAGACCAAGGCGACGACTGATCTCATGGTGGGCCTGCGGGTGCGTCCCGGGAAACCGAACACGGGCGATCAGCGGACCTCGGGACCCAATCCTCCTAGGGAACCTTTCAACGTCACTACGTCCCGCGATGGGATTGCCGAGCAGGCCAGGAAAGTCGCGCTGAGCGTTGCCTGGGTATCCGGCTATCTGCGCGCGGAAGACCTCTATCCCGGTCCTTCGGGAATCCTCACGCCTTTTCGGGACACCCGAATGTGGATCGGTGGGTTCGATCCGGCCGGCAACCGTGACAAATGATCCTGCCCGTCCAACTCAACCAGGAAGAGACCATGACCATCTTTCGCAACATCGCCCTCGCCCTCTCTGCTGCCCTGGCGTTGACCGCCTGTAGCGGCCATCAACCCTCGGAAGCCGACGCCCAGAAAGCCATCACTGCGAAGTTCGAAGGTGCCATGGGCAGCGCCGTCCGGGTCCAGGAATACCGTGACTTCGCCTTGAGCGGCTGCCACCAATCAGAGACAGCGGACGGAGTGGTGTGTGACGTTGGCGGTGCCATCGTTTTGGACATCGCTGGGACGCCACAGGTTCGGCCGTTCACCGAGCCGGTCCGGTTCTCAAGGGCGTCGGGCACCTGGACGGCGAACAGGCCCTGATCCGCCCATGACCTACTACCCTGCCACACCCACCGCTTCGGTGATGACCCCGCAAGCCCGGTTCACGCTGTGCCTCTGCGTCGCTGTCCTGCTGACGGGACCGTTTGGCCTCGTCATCGGTCCCGTGCTCTCACGCCTCCTTCGGAGGCGCGCGGAGCGCCTCCATCCCTTAGCTGCGGCTCAAGCCCAACAACGTAGCGCCGGCCACTTCAACGTCGGCCAGATCTGGGCCATCACTGCGTGCGGCCTTATGGGGCTGATCGGAGCGCTTGTCATGCTACCTACGATCTTTTTCGTGCTCCTTGGAATTTTCGGCTCAGCATCCTGAGACGAACACGGTCCCCGGTCGTGAAATGAGAAGAGGCCCCAGATGGGGCCTCTTGCTCAACATGGTTGCTGTGCTTATCCCGGAAACTTCGGGAACTTCTCCCCAGGGTGCCGCGCCTTCCATTCTTTGTAGGCAGCGGTTCCCTCCCAGGCAGTGAAAGACCGCGGTGGCCGACCACGCCCGCTCCACGTCTCCTGGGTATGTGGCAGCCAATACTTCGGCGCCACCTCCTTGGTTCCCGCCTGCTTTTTTACCTTCGCAGGGCTACCCACACCCACGGCTGTCACGATCTCCGCTTTCTGTTTGGCGCTGAAGTGCTGACTGTATTGGCCTAGCAAGTTCATGACCTCGGCGAAGGCAGCGGCCGCTTGCTGTTGGCGGAGCTGGCTCTCTTGTTCTTCGAGCTTCCGGAGTTCTTCCTCCAGCCGGGCCTTGGCGGTGGCGATGGAGTCTAGGGTGGGCTTGCTCATCAATACTTTCCTTTCTATCTGACTCTCGTTGATTGCAATGAGAATGGCGAATGCCTTGAATGTTAGCGAATACCGCTTGACTATTTGAGATTACGTCTTAGCTTCCGTGAAATCCCCACCCCACCCCACCCGTGAAGAGCGCCGAACTTACTTCTCACTTGTCGAAGCTTGGAATAGCGATCAAGAGACGTGGAGGCCCTGATCCCGGCTGGACATCATCACATATCGACTGTCCTGGGAAGGTCATCTCCTTCAGCTCAAAGAGGGAGCTTCTAATATATTGGAAGAACAAGTCATTTGAGAGGGCAGCCGCTCGCAAAAGAGTAATCACATTGGTTGGACTTATGGACCAGCTAAGTGAAAGCGAAATTCGGGCTGTAGCAAAGTGGCTGTTCGGTGGCGCGAAGAATTACCCTCGCGGACTTTCAAGACTGCACTGTCTGGCCCCCGACGCAGAGCCAATAAAAGACTGGATGTCTGCCGTAGAGAAGCTCTCTGAAAGACATGGCCCAATTTCTAACGACTGGACCAAGTCAATCTACCGCGATGAAATCCTTAGAGACCGACGCGTCAGAGAGCTACTATTGAAGGCCCTCCGAGCCAGCGAGCATGGCAATGTCGTCACCCGCTCCATTGATCGTCGATCACCTCGGTGAATTTGGTATCAAGGATTATTCAAACTTCTTAGGGGCCGCGTTTCAACTGGCGGTCGCCGAGCTATCCGCCTCAAACTTGCACAGTTCTTTAGACGAGGAATCCATAACTGCCTCGCTCTTGGGAGCATTTGCAGTTGCGACACCAATATGCGCTTCTGCGTTCTCCGTTCCCTATGTAGTATCGTCTTCATGGGTGAGGTATAGCAAAAACTTAACTAATGGAATGGCGGAGAAAGACACCGGCGCTGACTTTGCTTTGCTGATCAGACTTGACACAAAAAGATCGCGGCTAGCTATCTTTCAAGCTAAGAAGAGCGAATCCATGGTCGGAAGCTTTGACGTATCGTCAGACTCTCCGGAAACAACAAGCCGCCCCAGAGTCGAGAAGCAGTTCACACGACTGAAAGATTTCAGCATCTCAATACTTGAAGAGAGGAATCGCAGAAGGAAACTCTCGGGTCCCGTAGCATCTCAACCATTGGGTATCGAATCGCTTCAATGGTCTCATTACCTCATATACGGGCACGGTAGCTTCCATTGCTGCCCACTCTCATCTCTAACCGATGTGGACGAGGCAATAAGCTCAAGTTCACCACTTTCAACCGTAAGACTAGCCCATCGAGAGCATTTCGGCTTTGCGGAAATGCTGAATCGAGGTGCGGATACCGCTAGCCCCTCCGCCCCTGGCTGGCTGACCTTGAATAATCTGACGACAACTAAGCGCGTCGTAGTAGAGGCTAGTAGGCACTTTACTGTCTATGAAGCCAGTGCTTGCCCCGAACTTGCCCTGAAGGAAGTCCTATCCAATGAGCGCGATCCGCTTCCGAGAGGTCTGCTGGTTAAGCGGGCACGCCAAGGTTTGAAACAGAAGACACCGCACAAGCCAGGGGCGCGTCAAGGACCTCGCGCGTAGCAATTCTCAGAAGCGGCTGCCAGCTGTCTGGGGTAGGGAGGCCTCCTCTCGAACAACTGCTGATCTTGGCTGGACTAGCGGTTTGATCGAACGAACCGCTACAATGGCCGGACACAAAACAGGACACATTCCTGGTTTGCGTCCTGTAGGAGAATCAAGGACTTAGGGTCGGGTTGACTCGATCCCCCTCTCTCCGCCAGGTTCAAAGACGTAGTGATGGCTCCACGTCCGTGATGTTTCGCCGGGACTTGGAGAGGGGGTGAGAACTCCCGGGTTCGACAAACCGCGTAGCGGTTTGCACGGCGAAGCCGCCCGCAGGGCGAAGGCGCGCAGCGCCGAGTGAATCCCCCTCTCTCCGCCAGTTTCATCGCAACCCGCTTCGGCGGGTTGACGACGGACCGCGCCCAGGCGCGGTTTCGTGTCTATGGTGGCCCCGTCGGCCCCTCGCGACGCTAGGTCGAAAATCCCGCCAGGGCCGGAAGGCAGCAACGGTATCGATCGATGCGGGCGCCGAGGTCAGCCGGCGGGGCTACCGCCTTTCGAGGCATCGTCTCGTCACTGTCTCCTGCCGTCGCGACGGCATCATCGCCATCGCGGCGGACGCCTCTTGAGCGTCGTTCATTCGGCCACGATCCCCAGCGCGTCCGGTTCGCGTCCGGTGACCCAGTAATCGATCACCTGCCAGCGTTCGGTGTCGATCACGGCGATCCTGTCGCCTCCACTGATGGCCACGTACGCGCGCGGCCGATCGGCTGCCAACGCTACGCCGATCGGCAATGCAGCGTTGCCAAGCATCGTGGGCTGGTAGGTCATGTCTTCGCGCGACAGCGAGACGGTAGCCACTGGCACCTTGGTGCGGGCATTGAAGACGGAGAGCGTCGCGGCGCGCGCATTGGTCACGAACGCCCGCGAGCCGTCCGCGGAAAACACCACCCGGATCGGAAACCCCTTGCTGCTCATGCGACGCTTGACCGCCAGCGTGCGCGGGTCGTGCACGGTGACGGTGCCGTCCTCGCGATTGGTCACCCACACCTCCTGGCCATCCGGTCGCACCGCCACGCCTTCCGCACCCTTGCCGGCGGCGCGCTCCATCGTCTTCATGCCGGACTGCAGATCGATGCGGCTCAGCGTACYGGACTGGATCTTGGTCAGGTACGCGACCTTTCCGTCGGTCGACACGGCGACCATGTGGCCCGTGCCCCCACCGACATCGATCACGCGCTCGATGCTGCCCGAGGCCAGCTCCACGACCAGCAGGCTGGCCGAGGCTTCCGTCGTCACCAGTACGCGACGGCCATCGGGCAGGAAGCGCAAACCGTGCGGCGCACCGTGCTGGCCCAGGTCGATGGTCCGTGTCGGCGTGCCGCCCACCAAGTCCAGGACCGAAAGCGAGCTGCCGGATTTCGCATCGCCGTAGTTCGTCACCACGGCGATGCGCCCGTCGGGCGCTACCGCGATCTCGTGCGGTGCTTCGCCGGTGCGGAACTCGCCGATCCTGCGGCCGTCGCGCAACGACAGGCGCCAGACCGTATCCGCCGACTTGTTGCCCACCAGCAGCTCTGCCGCACGCGTTGCCGCCGGCGCACCGAGCAGCCCGACCGCCAAAGCCAGCACGAGGGGACGCACTGTCCTCGGCGTCATGCACCCTCCGCCATCGGGTGCAGCCAGTCGGCATCGCCTTCGCGGTAATGCTCGCGCTTCCAGATCGGCACGCGACGCTTCACCTCATCGATGATGTAGCGGCAGGCATCGAACGCCGCACCGCGGTGCGCGGCGCTTACGCCCACCCACACCGCCAGGTCGCCGATGGCCAGCGTTCCCACGCGATGCACGCAGCACGCAGCGATGATGTCGAAGCGCGCCTTCGCTTCCGCAAGGATGCGTTCGCCTTCGCGCTCGGCGAGCGCTGCATACGCTTCGTAATCCAAGCCACCCACGGAGCGACCCGCGTGATGGTCGCGTACCCAGCCTTCGAAGCTGGCGTAGCCGCCCGCGCGCGGATCGAGCACGCGTGCGCGCCATGCGTCCAGGTCGGGCGGCGTCTCCGAGAGGGCGAAGTCTGCCATGGCTCAACCCCCGCTGACGGGCGGAATAAAGGCGATCTCGCTGCCCGCAGACGGCGCGTCTCCCCAGCGCGCGAACTCGCCGTTCACCGCGACGCGCAGGTGCTCGCGCGGCCAGGTGAATCCATGCCGCGCCTGTACGTCGTCGTAGACCCTCGCCAGGTCCGGGGCCTGGGTGGAGAGGGTTTCGCTGGCGATGCCGGCACGCTCGCGCAGGCTGGCGAAATAGAGCAGCGTCACCGTGGGCATCAGAGCTGCCCCACGTCGCGCTTGCCGCCGCGCTTGCCGACGAGTTTCGCCGGTCCGAGCACGATCGCGTGCGACAGCGCCTTGCACATGTCGTAGACCGTGAGGGCGGCCACCGTGGCTCCGGTGAGCGCCTCCATTTCCACCCCCGTGCGATGCACGGTGCGTACCTGGCAATCGATGCGCAGTGTGGCTTCGCCATCCCAGTCCACCGCCACGCGGCATCCGTCGATCGGTAGCGGATGGCAGAAAGGGATCAGTTCATGCGTGCGCTTGACCGCCATCGTCCCGGCGATGACCGCCGTATCGACGATGCCGCCCTTCGCACTGCGCAAGCCGTTGCGCTTCAGCTGCCGCGCGATCTCCGCCGGAAACCGCACGCGGCAGGTGGCGAGCGCTTCGCGCGCCGTCGCCGCCTTGCCGGAAACGTCGACCATGGCCGGGCGACCGTCGGCGTCGAGATGGGTCAGGGCGTTACGTGGCATGAGGATCCTGCGTGGTTCAACCACCGATAAGATACATCTCGACGCGTCGCCGATCCCGCACTTCGGGACGGCCACGCAACTCGCTGTAGCGGTCGCCGCGCGCCGACCACAGGCCTGCCACGTGCGTCGCCAGCGCATCTTCGCCTTGCGCAAGGACCGCACGCAGGTCGGCGCCCTCCGACGCAAACAGGCAGGTGAAAAGGCGCCCGTCGGCCGACACGCGCGCACGGTGGCAGTCGCCGCAGAACGGCGTACTGACCGAGCTGACGAAACCGACTTCGCCACCGCCGTCGTCGAACCCGTACCGCTCCGCCACCTCGCCCCGATAGTCCGCCTGCAGCGGATGCAGCGGCCAGCGCTCGGCGATGCGGTCGCGCAACGCGGCCGACGGCACCATCCGGTCGAGCCGCCAGTCGTTGCTGTCGCCCACATCCATGAATTCGATGAACCGCACGACATGGCCCGTGCCGCGGAAATGCTCAACCAACGGCACCACCTGGTCCTCATTGAGCCCGCGCTGCACGACGGCATTGATCTTGAGCCGCGAGAATCCGGCTCTCACGGCGGCGTCGATACCCGCAAGCACGTCGCCCACCTGCCCCCGCCGCCCCGACATCTCGGCGAAGAGATCGGCATCCAGCGCGTCCAGGCTGACGGTGATGCGCCGCAAGCCGGCGTCGTGCAGCGCCTGCGCCTGGTGCGCAAGCAACATGCCGTTCGTCGTGAGGGCGATGTCCTCCAATCCCGGAATGGCCGAAAGGCGGTGGACGAGATCGGGCAGGCGCTTGCGCAGCAGCGGCTCGCCCCCGGTCAATCGCAGCTTGCGCATGCCCAGCCGCACGAAGGCGCGGACCAGCGTGTCGATCTCGTCGAAAGACAGGCGTTGCGAGGCATCGGTCCCATAG
>NZ_JBGFFG010000155.1:0-7445 GCF_056175765.1 Pseudoxanthomonas sp. LjRoot204_2
CACGTCGGCGTGGCCCGCCAGCACCAGCGTGTAGGTATCGGCCGGCGTCCACACGCCGACCCGGCCGCGCCCCATCGCGTGCCACCACGCGGCCGGTGCGCCGGCGGTGTCCCGCAGCAGTGCGACATCGTCGCCCACAGGCATCCGCATCGTCCGCCGCGTGAGAACGGGCAGGCCGCCCGGCACGGCGTCGGCATCCACCGGCAGGTCTGCCGTGCCCGCACCGCGTCGTGCGCGCCAGGCGTCGTCGTCCGGCGCGGGACGGGACAGGCGGAACTCGGATTCGTCGTTGCCGACGGCCGGCACGCCCAGCAGGCGTTGCACGGGCGGGGAGATCGGTCCGTCGGCACGCACCAGCACGCCCAGTCCGTCGCGCACAGCCGCGCCGAGTGCCGCACGTTGCGCTTCGCCGAGTCCCGCGGCACTGCGCGCATCCAGAACCAGCAGGTCGAAACGGCGCAGCGTCTCGGCGTTCATCGGCAACGTAGCGTCGCCGAGCTGCATGCCGCCGCCGAGGCTGACCTGCATGTGGAGCGGGATGCTCACGTCGGTCGCCCAGCGACGCAGGTATTTGCCCTCGGCATTGGGCGCACCGGCGAGCACCCATACGCGGGGCGGCGTCGAGGGCTGCGTCCAGACCGGCAGCGACGCGGCATCGGCCACGCTACCGCGCGCTGACCGCACCTCTACCCGGAACAGCGCCGGCCCGGGCAGGCGGGCGACACCGGTGAGGCGGAAGCGACCCTGCTCGTCCACCGGCGCGGCATCGACGCGCTGGCCTGCGGGGTCGAACAGCACCACCGTCGCCTTCGGCACGTCGTTCACGCGACCGCTGGCGATGAAGGTGTCGCCCGGCGCCACGACACCCACCGGCGCGAGTTCGACGACACCGCGCGGCAAGGCGGTAGGCGAATACATGACGCGCCGGTCAACGAGCGCATCGCGGTCGCGGGCTTCCAGTCCATCACCGACGACGTGCAGCGTGCCCACGTCCGGATACCGGCGCAGCGCAGTGCCCAGGTCCGGCACGCGCTCGCTGCCGTCGGTGGACGTGGCCTCCGGCAGAGCGACGCGGGGCTGGCCCTGCAGCACCGCGGGAAGGGCGACCTGTCCGGCGTTCGCGGTCATCACCACCAGCGTGGCGGGGGTCGATGCCTGCCGAGGCGGCAGCAGGGTGAAGTAGAGCAGCAGCGCGCAGACGGGTTGCAGCGCGCACAGCAGCAGGAAGCGGGTACGGGAGCCGCGCACGTCCGTGGAAGCACCGCGACGCCGCGCGATCAGGCGCGCCCACGCGACCAGCACGCCGAGCGCGAGCAGGCCGGCCAGCAGCCAGGGCAGGAGCGCGGGCAAGGTCATCGCGCGGGCTCCTGCTGGAGGGCATCGAGATAGCGGCGGCCAGCATCGTCCGGCGCGGCCCGACGGCGGACCTGTGCGGGCGGTTGCGGCGACGCCGACCACAGCAGCGCACGCAGGCGCGCACGGCAGGGCGCGCACGCCGGATCGCCGCGCACTTCATCGATGGCCGCGAACAGGTCCAGCGCATCCGGCACGCGTGCTTCGTTCGTGCGCAGCCAAGTGTGCAGCGCGTCCAGGTCCGCGCCATCCGCCGGCGCGCGATCGTTGGCCAGGGCACGCCATGCGCGAGCGGGGGCCGCGTCGACGTCGTCGGGCATCGGGGCGAGCGGGCCGAGTGCGCGGGAGCCGATGCCCTTGCGATCGCCGCCCATCCGGCGCGTCTCGTCGATCGGCGGCAGCTCCGGTCCCACGCGGGCCAGGTAGATGCGTGTCGCCTGTTGCACCTGCTTGATGTACTCCAGCGCCTTGTACGCGAACGGCAGTGCGCGGTCCGGCTGTCCCTGGCGCAGGTGAAGTTCCGATTGCCACATCTGGTCCAGCGCCTTCTTCAGCGTGGCGCGTGTGTCGGGGTCGAGCAGCGTCGCGGCTTCGGCGTGGTCGTGCGTGTGGCCATAAGCCTCCAGCACGTCGGCCTCGCGGCCGAAGCTGGCGCCGCTCGCCGACGTCGCATGGTCGTGATCGTCCTGCGCGGCGGTCGGGGTTCCGGCGTGATCGTGTCCGTCGTCCTCCGCGTGGTCGTCGTCGGTGTCGCTGGTCGGCGGCGGTTGCGGCTCGCCTTCGGCTTCCTCGCCGAGGAACTGGCCGTAGCGCAGGCGCAGGATGCGCTGGTCCACGCCGATCGCATCCGAGCGCGTGACGAACGTGTCCGCCGCCAGGCCGCGTTTCTGCTTCTGCAGTGCTTCGGCGTCGATGATGATCTGGCGCTGGCTGCGGAAGTAGGCCGGCATCACCTTCTTCACCAGTCCTTCCAGGCCGGTGCTTTCCTCGCCCAAGTCCGCCGGCCAGCGCAGGATCAGGCCGGGGCTCTGTGCGGTCTGCGGCGTCGGCGCGCGCGTGTCGCGCACGGTGAGCTGTGCGATCAGGTCGTCGCCCACGGCCATGCCGAGCGCCTTCAGGTCCAGCGAGGCGGCGAACCGGCGCGCGGTCGCGGGGCCGGTGCCGTGCAGCGTCATCGCCTGTTCCTTGAACGCGATGTTCTCGCCGCTGCCTTGCGCGAGCGTCAGCTTCAGCGTGGCGGCCRCGGCCACGCCGTAGTCGTCGCGCGCTTCGAAGGCGAGCGCCCAGCGCGTCTGTCCGACCGCCACCAGGCTGAGGCCGCGGTCGGGCGCGAGCACCTTCACCTGCGGCGCGCGATCAGGAATGGCATCCAGCCGCCGGAGTTTCGACGGCGGTTGCGCCTCGGTGCCGGCGGCCACCACGCGGTACAGCGTGGATTTCGCGAGGCCATGCGTCGCTCGCCAGGTGTCGCCGTCGCGCTGCAGCGCGATGCGCTGGCCGTCGTGGAAGACGAGATCCGCGCGGGTCGGTTGCGGTTCGAAGCGCAGCGTCCAGGCGAGTCGCGAGCCGACGGGGGCTTTCGCATCGAGCGTGGCTTCGTCGCGCGCCGACTGGCCCGTGTAGGACGGCGGCGCGACGTGCAAGCGTTGGCCGACCAGGCGCGGGACGCCGGGAACGGCTGGTGTTTCCTCATCCGCAGGCGCGAGCGCGCTGGCCATCGGTGCGCGCGCCGGCCACAGCGCCGACACGGCGATCACCACGCCGGCCACCAGCCACATCGCCACGATGCGCGGCCATGGCCACGGCGTGCGCAGGTCCGGTGCCGGCTGGCTGCGTAGCCGCTCGCGGACGCGCGCTTGCTGCAGCTGTTGCAGCGGCGTCAGCGAAGCGGGTGGTGCCAGCAGCAGATCGCTGCTGTCGTCGAGGTCCTTGCGGCGTGCATCCAGCTGGCGCACCAGCCAGGCGGTGTCGAACGCGCGCGTCCGCCGCCAGGCCAGCGCGGCGAGTACGGCGATCCCGGCCAGCGAGACGGCTACGGCTACCGCGGGCAATGCGAAGCGCCACAACACACCGGCGAGCGCGACAGGAATCGGTGCTCCCAACACCAGTTGGCCGAGCGTCGCATGGCGACGGACCTGGGCGAGACGATCGAAGGCCGACAACGTCATGGCGCCACGCTCCGCGTGCGCCGCGTGGCCATCCAGCGCTCCACCAGCACCAACACCGCGATCAGCAGCGCGAGCCAGGGTTGCAGGTCGCGTGGTGCGACCGGATAGGTCGCGCCACCGCGCGTCGGCGCGTAGTCCGTCGCGAGCACGCGCGCGGGCGCGCTGGCGGGACCGTCGAACAGGGCGCGCAGGCGGTGCGGGAAATCGGCGTCGAGCAGCGCCGGCATCGCGTCGGGCCGCAGCGCACGGGTGAAGCGCATCACCCGGCCCCGGCCGAGCACAGCGCTTTCGACCAGGGGCGCACCTTCGGCATCGCGCCAGGCCGTCGACGACATCGCAATGCCATCCACCATCGTTTCATGGGCGAGCAACGCGACGCCGCCGGACGAGATCCATTGCATGACCGGCGCGGGCACCGGTCCGCGCGCCAGCCACACCAGCGGCTGAGACGGCGGAGGCAACGGCGCGTCGGTGGTCCCGATCTGCACGGCCGTCGCGCTGTTCGGCTGCCACGCCCGTGCGGCGGCGCGCAGGTAGCGCAGCGCATGTTCGTCACCCACAGGGTGGCGGATCGCCCATGCAGGCGATGGCGAGGCCTTCGCCGACGATGCCGGCATCGCGCCGTCGACGACCTTCCAGGTCACCGCACGCGACAGCGCGGGCCTCTCGGCATCCACACCCTGCAAGGTTGCAGGCACGATCACGGTCAACGCGACGCCGGGAGGCAGTTCGGCATCGAGTTGCCGCAGCAGGCTGCCAATGGCCGGCGTGCCGGCAGGCATCGGCGCATCCAGCGACGGGAAGCCCGGCGCCAGCCAGTGCAGCCGCATGCGCGCATCGGAGGTCGTACGTGCGAAGCCTGCATCCACGCCGGGCACGGCGACCGTCCACGGCCGCCCGTCGTCCAGGCCCGACAGCACCGGCCGGGCGAGCCACAGCGCGAGCAATGCGAGCAGCAGCAGGCGCAGCAACAGCAACGGCCATTCGTCGAAGCGGATGCGGTGGCGCGGCTTCGGCTTCTGCCGTAGCCAGCGCAGCGCGGCGAAATCGGTCGGCGTCTGCTCGTGCCGGCGCGCGAGATGCAGCAGCAGCGGCAGCAGCAACGCCGCGAACGCGGCCAGGCCCGCCGGCAGCAGGAACGCCAGGCTCATGCGTACTCCGCCGCGTCACGCGCGCCGAACAGCCGGCGCAGCGGCAGGTCCAGCGGCTGGTCGGTGTAGTGGCGGGCGTGGCGGATGCCGGCCGCGTCCAGGCGCGCATCGAGCACGCCCTGCGCATCCGCGAAGCGGCGCAGGTAGTCCGCGCGCAGGGCCGCCGCATCGCCCAGCAGCTCCTCGCCGGTTTCCGGATCGCGGAAGCGATGGCCGCCGGTGTAGGAGAAATCGCGTTCTTCCGCGGTCAGCAGCTGGATCCCCAGCACCTCGCGCCGCGCGGCAGCGAGCCGTTCCACCAGCGCGGGCATCGCGTCGTCGAACCAGTCGCTCAGCACCAGCACCAGGTCGCCGGCGGCGATGCGTTCGAACACCGGGCCCAGCCGTTCCTGCGCAGGAAACGCGCCGTCCGCACGCAGGCCATGCAGCGCGAGCAGCAGCTGGTCGCGCTGGYGCGCGCCGTTCCCGGGCGCGACCAGGCGCACGCCATCGCCGTGCAGCACGAGCAGGCCGAAGCGGTCGCCCTGGCGCAGCGCGAGTTCGGCGACGCAGGCCGCGAGGCTGCGCGCAGCGTCGAAACGCGTACCGCGCGCGCCATCGCGTTGGGCCATCGAGGCGGTCGCGTCGAGCACGATCCACACCGTCAGCGGACTCTCGCGCTCGGCTTCGCGCACGAAGAAGCGGTCCGAGCGTGCGTACAGCTTCCAGTCGATCTGGCGCAGCTCGTCGCCGGGCTCGTAGGCGCGGTATTGCGCGAACTCCAGGCCGGCGCCACGGCTGCGGCTGTGGTGCACGCCGATCCCCTGCGCACCGATCGCACGGCGCGCGGTCAGCCGCAGGTCCTTCAACCGGCTGCGGACGTCGGCGGGGATCAGGTCGTGCGCCATGGGCGGTCGATCAGGCGGCGAGCGGCACGCCGCGCAGCAGCGCGGCGATCACGTCGTCCGCGCCGACCTGTTCGGCCTCGGCGGCGAACGACAGCAGCAGGCGATGGCGCATCACCGGCTTCGCCAGCGCGACGATATCCTCGCGCGTCGCCGCCAGGCGGCCGTGCAGCAAGGCGCGGGCCTTCGCGGCCAGCACCAGCGACTGGCCGGCGCGCGGACCGGCGCCCCAGCGCACGTACTTGCGGATCTCCTCCGGTACGCCATCGCCAGGACGGCTGGCGCGCACGAGCTTGGTGATCCAGCGCAGAAGGTCCTCGCTGACATGCACGTCGCGCACATGCTTCTGCAGCGCGAGGACGGCTTCGCCCTCCATCACGCGCGGTACCGCGCCGCCGACGCGGCCGGTGGTCTGCGCGAGGATGTCGTGTTCTTCCTGCTCGGTGGGATAGTCCACGCGGATGTGCAGCAGGAATCGGTCCAGCTGCGCTTCCGGCAGCGGATAGGTGCCGGCCTGTTCGAGCGGATTCTGCGTGGCCAGCACGAAGAACGGCGACGGCAGCGCATGCGTGGTGCCGGCATAGCTGACCGTGCGTTCCTGCATCGCCTCCAGCAGCGCGGCCTGGGTCTTCGGCGGCGTGCGGTTGAGTTCGTCGGCGAGCAGCAGGTTGGTGAAGATCGGGCCGGGCTGGAAACGGAAATGGCGATGGCCCGTGCCGTGGTCTTCCTCCAGGAGTTCGGTGCCGAGGATGTCGCTGGGCATCAGGTCCGGGGTGAACTGCACGCGGCGGAACTGCAGGTGCAGGGCCTCGCCCAGCGAGCGCACCAGCAGCGTCTTGCCAAGGCCGGGCACGCCTTCGAGCAGGCAATGCCCGCCGGCGAGCAGGCCGATCAGCAACTGCTCCACCACGTCCTGCTGGCCCACGATGGCCTGGCCGATGGCGGCGCGGAGTTCGCCCAGCGTGGCGAGTTGCTGCTGGAGGTCGGATTCGGTGATGGATGCGTTCATGGGGGTCCGGGAAGAAGTGCGTCAGGTGGTCAGCGCGTAGATCACGAGATTGACCGCAAACTTGGTGTTGTCCTCGGCCAGGAAGCGCTTGTTGCGCCAGTCGTAGTCCCACTCGCAGCCGTAGTCCTTGTTGCTGTAGAGCACGCCGAGGCGGCCGTTGATCTCGATGCCCTGCAGGTACTCGTGCACCAGGTCGTCGCCCCAGCCGTTGAGCTCGAAGCTGGTGGCCGGCGGGCCGTCGAACTTGAAGAACGAGGAATAGATCGCGTGCGTGTTCGGCAGCTTCTTCATCGCCTTCGCGCCGAAGATCGACGCCATCTGCGCCTCGAACGACTTGGCGAACAGGCCGTCGATGTCGTGGTTGCAGTCGTCGACGAACACGAAGCCGCCGTTGCGCACGTAGCGCTCGAAGTGGCGGCGCTCCACCGGGTTGAAATCCACCAGCTTGTGCCCGGCCAGGTAGCAGAACGGGGCGGCGAGCATGCGCGGATCGGACAGCGCCAGCACGTGTTCCTTCGGGTCCACGCGCATCGTGGTGTAGTCGATCAGCGAGGTGATCAGGTTGGACGGCATGCGCGCGTCCACGTCCCAGTCGCCGGAGTCGTACTTCAGCCGGGTGAAATGGAAATCGTAGTGGCCGGCTGCGCGTGCCTGCCTGGGCAATGCGGCCGTCACCATGCCGCCGAGCATCAGGTGGAGGAACTGCGCACGCGTTAGCCGGGTGTGGAGCAAAGCCGAGGTCTCTGAAAGCCCCTCTCCCGACGGCGACCGCAGGAAGTCCCGGTGGGAGAGAGGGGTTGGGGTGAGGGGCGATGGAGTCCCGATGGTTCGAGCATCATGGACTTCGTTCGCCCCTCATCCGCCCTTCGGGCACCTTCTC
>NZ_JBGFFG010000156.1:0-7370 GCF_056175765.1 Pseudoxanthomonas sp. LjRoot204_2
TTCCTGAAGTTCGCGCTCAGCCACCCTGCCGTGACGGCCGTCATTCCCGCCACCGGCAAACCGGACCGGCAAACCGACAACCTGAGGGCAGGCATGGGTCCCGACCTGACCGCGGCCCAGCGCGACGCCCTGATCGCTGCCGTGGCCTGAGCGCATGCCTTCGCCTCCCGCGCAAGGCATCTCCGCCTGGCTTGCCCGCGTCTTCAACGTCCGCGACCACGAAGCACCCGTGGTCGGCGCGGGGCTGGCGATGTTCTTCCTGCTGTTCGCCGGCTACTTCATGCTGCGGCCGATCCGCGAAACGATGGGCGTCGCGGGCGGCGTCGACAACCTGCAGTGGCTGTTCACCGGCACCTTCGTCGCCACCCTCGCGGTACTTCCGTTGTACGGGTGGATCGCATCGAAGGTTTCCCGCCGGCGCATCGTGCCGTGGGTATTCGGCATGGTCGTGGCCAGCCTGCTCGGCTATGGCGCGGCGATGCTGGCGCAGCCGGAGGACGTCTGGCTGGCGCGCACCTTCTACATCTGGGTGTCGGTCATCAACCTGCTGATGATCTCGCTGGCGTGGAGCGTGCTGGCCGACGTGATGGAAAGCCACGAAGCCAAGCGCCTGTTCGCCCTGATCGCCACCGGCGCGAGCCTGGGCGGCTTGGTGGGTCCGCTGATGACCACGCTGCTGGTGAAGCCGCTGGGACACGGCGGCCTGATGCTGCTGTCTGCGCTGCTGATCGGCGCCAGCGCCGCCACTGCGACCTGGCTGCACCGCTGGCGCGATCGCCACCCGTTGCCCGCAGGCATCAGTTCGGCGGAACACCGGCGCCAGCCGCTCGGTGGAAATCCCTTCGCCGGCGCGACCGCGGTGTTCCGCTCGCCCTACCTGGCGGGCATTGCACTGTTCGTGCTGTTGCTGGCGACCGTGACCACGTTCCTCTATTTCGAACAGGCCAAACTGGTCGCCGAGCGTTTCACCGACAAGGAGGAGCAGACCCAGGTCTTCGGCCTGATCGACACCGTCGTGCAGACGCTGGCCATTCTCAGCCAGTTGTTCATCACCGGGCGTGTTGCGCAGAAGCTGGGGGTCGGTGTGCTGCTGGTGGCCGTGCCCGTGGTAGTCGCGGCGGGTTTCCTGTGGCTGGCGCTGGCACCGGTGTTCGCGGTCTTCGTGGTGGTTATGGTGGTGCGGCGCGCGGGCGAATATGCCTTCGTGCGTCCCGGACGCGAGATGCTCTATACCGTCGTGCCCGCCGAGCAGAAATACAAGGCGAAGAACTTCATCGACACCGTCGTCTACCGCGGCGGCGATGCGCTGAGCGGCTGGGTGAAGCGCGCGCTGGACGTACTGGCCGACCATCCGGCCGCCGCGATGTTCATCGGTGCGGGTGTTGCCATGGCATGGGCGATCACCGGCGTGGCGCTTGGCCGTCGGCAGAAGCAACGGGAAGCGGCGGGCGGCACCCCCTGAGCGCGCGCGTTCACGCCCGGGACGCCTGCCGTCACGGTGGACGCGTTACCATGCGGCCTCCCCCGCATCCGCCCTGTCCTCACGATGAGCCGCACCACCCTGCCCGTTGCCCTGATCCAGGAAAAGAACCACGGCGATGCCGACGCCAACTTGGCGGTGATCGAGGCGCGCGTCGCCGAGGCAGCCCGGCGTGGTGCGCGGCTGGTCCTGCTGCAGGAACTGCATAACGGTGCGTACTTCTGCCAGCACGAATCGGTCCACGAATTCGACCTGGCCGAGCCGATTCCCGGCCCGAGCACCGAGCGCCTCGGCGCACTGGCGAAGCAGCACGGCGTGGTGCTGGTGTCTTCGCTGTTCGAACGCCGCGCCGCCGGTCTGTACCACAACACCGCCGTCGTTTACGAAAAGGACGGCAGCATCGCCGGCAAGTACCGCAAGATGCACATCCCGGACGATCCGGGTTTCTACGAGAAGTTCTACTTCACGCCGGGCGATATGGGTTTCACGCCGATCGACACGTCGGTCGGCCGCCTCGGCGTGCTGGTGTGCTGGGACCAGTGGTATCCGGAAGCCGCGCGCCTGATGGCGCTGGCCGGCGCCGACCTGTTGCTGTATCCCACCGCGATCGGTTGGGACCCGGACGACGAGCAGGCGGAGAAGGATCGCCAGCGCGACGCATGGGTGTTGAGCCACCGCGGCCATGCCGTCGCCAACGGCCTTCCGGTGCTGAGCTGCAACCGCGTCGGCCATGAGCCTTCTCCCATGGGTGCGTCCGGCATCCAGTTCTGGGGTAACAGCCACGTGCTCGGTCCGCAGGGCGAGTTCATTGCGGAAGCGGGGGCCGACGCGACCGTCCTCATGGCCGAGGTCGACCTGCAGCGCAGCGAACACGTGCGCCGCATCTGGCCGTTCCTGCGCGACCGCCGCATCGATGCGTACGGCGACCTGCTCAAGCGCTATATCGACTGAGGGCAGCACGTGCCGCTGATCGTCCGTGACGCCACGCCGGCCGACGTGCCGGCCATCACCGCCCTGTATGCGGAAGAAGTCCGCCATCACGTCAATACCTACGAGTACGACGTGCCCGACGCCGATGAAATGGCGCGCCGAATGCGGAGCGTGCTCGACGCCGGCTATCCGTACCTGGTGGCCGAGCTGGACGGAGAGTTCGTCGGTTACGCCTACGCCAGCAGCTATCGCGCCCGCACGGGCTATCGCAAGACCGTCGAGAACTCGGTCTACGTGGTCCCCGGCCGACAGGGCCAGGGCATCGGCGCTGCACTGATGCGGGCACTGATCCACGCCTGCGAGGCACGCGGTTATCGCCAGATGATCGCGGTGATCGGCGAACCCACCAATACCGCGTCCATCCGTTTGCACGAGAAATTCGGCTTCGTCCTGGTGGGTGTGTTCCGAGGCATCGCCTGGAAACACGACCGCTGGCTGGACACCGTGCAGATGCAACGCACCCTCGGCGATGGCACCGCCACGCCTCCGCAAGACGAATGACACGATGACCGAACCCCTTGCCGCCGTCGCCCCGCTGCACGGCCAGCCCCACGAGATCGTCGAACGCGACGGCGTGCACTACACCCTGCTGGGTACCGCCCACGTCTCGCGTGCCAGCGTAGACGCCGTGCGCGCGGCCGTCGCCAGCGGCGAGTACGACAGCGTGGCCGTGGAACTGGATCCGGGCCGCCTGCAGTCGCTCACCGATCCGGATACGCTCGCCAGGCTGGACCTGGTCAAGGTGATCCGCGAAGGCAAGACACACCTGTTCGCCGCCAACCTGGCGCTGGCCGCCTACCAGCGGCGCCTCGCCGAGCAGTTGGACGTCGAGCCCGGAGAAGAACTGAAGGCCGGCGCGCTGGATGCGCAGGCGCTCGGACTGCCGGTGCATCTGATCGACCGCGAGGTCGGACTGACCTTCAAGCGCGCCCTGCAGTCCCTGGGCTGGTGGCAGCGGACCAAGGTAGGTGCCGGCATCCTGGCCAGCATGTTCGGCGACGAGGAAGTCGGCGACGACGAAATCGAGAAGCTCAAGCAGGGCGACATGATGGAGTCCAGCTTCGGCGAATTCGCAGCGGAAAGCCCGCAGCTTTACCAGGCCATCATCGCCGAGCGCGATCAGTACATGGCGGCCGCCCTGCGCCAGGTGGCGACCAGCAAGCCGGCCGGCACCCCGTCACCCTACCGCGTGCTCGCGGTGGTCGGTGCGGGCCACCTGCCCGGCCTGACCCGGCATCTGCAGGAGGACACTGCGGATCCCGCCGAGAC
Source organism: Pseudoxanthomonas sp. LjRoot204_2 (assembly GCF_056175765.1). Taxonomy (NCBI): domain Bacteria; kingdom Pseudomonadati; phylum Pseudomonadota; class Gammaproteobacteria; order Lysobacterales; family Lysobacteraceae; genus Pseudoxanthomonas; species Pseudoxanthomonas sp. LjRoot204_2. The sequence goes on from NZ_JBGFFG010000156.1 coordinate 3,740, forward strand.
CCGCCGATCGCTGGAGATCGTGAAGGCCAAGTCGCGCTTCCCGTGGATGGAAGTGATGATCGGCGTATTCCTCGTGGGCGGCTTCGCCTGGGGTTTCTGGCAGGGCGGCGTCGACGTCGGCTCCGACCTGCTGCTGCAATGGGTGCTGGCCACCGGCGTGCTGGGTGCCATCGGCTGCGCGATCGCGGGCGGTCATCCGCTGAGCATCCTCGCCGCGTTCATTTCCTCTCCCCTGACCCCGCTGCATCCGGCGCTCGCCTCGGGCACGGTCAGCGCCTTCGTGGAAGCCACGCTGCGCAAGCCGACGTACGCGGACTTCATGGCGTTGCGCGACGATGTGCAGACGATGCGCGGCTGGTGGAAGAACCGCGTGGCCCGCGTGCTGCTGAACTTTTTCCTGACCAGCCTCGGGACGGCCATCGGCGTGTGGACGGGGGGACTCCGGATGCTGGGCAAGCTGGTCGGCTGATCGCAGCCTCAGGCAGAAAAAAGGGGGGGCAATGCCCGACTCTTGCGCATCATCCGACGCGCGGTCCCGCCATCTTCGCCGCGAAACACATCCCCCGGCAGATCCGCATCATGCGATCAACAGGATGCAATCGTCCGCTGGCTCGTTGTGGCCGTCAGGGCGCGTAATAAGCTTGAGAGCGAGAGAATTTCTGGTCCTCGCTCGGGAATGAGACAGTCAATACGCGTGTCAGACCGCGACCTACGTGTCCACGCCGAATCCCGCGGTGGGGCACGTGTCGCGTGCAACATGGATCGTTTCGCGCCAGGCACACCCAATGGCATGAGTGTTCCAACCAAAGACGCATGAAGCCGGATCAGGACTCCATGCGCCAATCAACAAGGACTCTTACAGTCCCCACAACTCACAAAACGCAGGTGCCGCGTCGCAGATCTTTTCGAGTATTTCACTGCGTTCCTCTGCCACCGCCGTACCGCTCATCACGCACAGCAGTACCGCGACAAAAGCCACATAACGGGTCTTGATCTTACGCATTCGATGTCCTTTTCGTTCTTGGCGACCGCCACCACAATCAGCGGCCCTAGCACTCTAATGMTGCTCCACGAGTGAATCAAGCCATATGCCGCTCGCTCGAAGCCACTGCATTTGGGCGGCATGGCGATCGATCCGCCACCTACCCTCTTACGCTTGCTTGACCATCCTCGAGAACGCTAAACCTCTCGCGATCACTGGCGCCATCGGCGAATGGGCTTGGCCTCAGAGCGACATGATGGATTCCAGCTTCAGCGAATCCGCGACCGAAGTCCGCTGTGTTGCCAGGCCTTCATCGCCAAGCGCGACTACTACATGGCATCTGCGCTACGCCAAATCGCCACCAGCAACCGAACCAGCACCACGGCGATCTACCGCATGCTCGCGCTGTTCTGTGCGGACCGTCTTCCCTGCCTGACCCTTCACTTGAGGGAAGAGAATGACGCCCCCCGCTGAAACGATGCCGGCCTCAACCGGCTGTCACAATCGGCGCTGACTACCGGCGTACTCGGCGCGATTGGCGGTGCTTGCGTCCTCGGCATCTGCTTCCCGCTCATTTCGAGTCCGCTCACTCGCCTGCATCCGGCGCCTGTCTCGGTGCGGTAAGGGCCTTCGTGCAAGCGACGCTTAGCAAACCCACGTGACCTGGCTTCATGACGTTGCGCAACGGAGTGCGAACGATGCGTGGTTGGTGGAATCGCGTGCTGCGCGTGCCACTGAACTTCTTTGCGATCAGCTGGGCACGGCAATCGGCGGCCGCGGATGCTGGGCAAGTTGGACGACCGAGTCCTACTCCGCAGTCCGAGCCAAAAGAGAGAAGCCCGGCTTTGCCCGGCCTCTCTTATGCAATCAGCGTCAGTCTTCGTGCAGAAGGGGGTCGCTTGCCACCGCAGGCGGCACGCCTCCGCGGTCGCGGGCGCGCTTGATCGAACGGGCTGTCGCGCTCCGCAGGTCATCCAGAAGTGCGTAGATGGTCGGCAGGAACAGCAGGCTGACCACGGTGGAGAACGCCAGGCCACCGGCGATGGCGCGCGCCATCGGGTGGTAAGGTGGCATGCCGTCGGCCGTCTGCGTGTTCAGCGCGATCGGAATCATCGCCAGGATCGCGGTGCCCATGGTCATCATGATCGGGCGCAGGCGTTCGCGGCTGCCCTCTACCAGCGCATCCGTCCGCGCCACACCGCGTCGCCGGAGGTTGTTGATGTGCTCGATCATCACGATGCCGTTGTTCACCACCACGCCCATCAGCACCAGGATGCCGATCACTGCCATGATGTTCATCTCCGTTCCCGTCAACCAGAACAGCCAGTACACGCCGAAGATCGAGAACAGCACGCAGGACATGATGGCGACCGGGAACAGCAGCGACTCGAACACCGCCGCCATGATCACCAGCATCAACACCAGCGCGATCATGATGGCGGTCACCATCTGGTCCATGCCGTCGAAGTTGATGTTGAAGCCGGCGCCATTGAACGTGTAGCCATACCCCGGCGGGAACTCCATGCCGTCCAGCGTGGCTTCCACGGACTTGCGCGCGTCCTCCATCGAGACGTCCTTGGCCAGCCCCGCCTCGATCCGCAACATGGTCTGCCGGTTCAGGCGCTGGATGGACGTGGCAGCAGGGGTCACGTTGACGTCGACCATCGCCAGCAGGGGGACTTCCTGACCCGAGGCGCTGCGCACCATGAACGAGGACAGGTCCTCGATGCCGTAGTGATCCGATCCGGCGAAACGCACATTGACCGGGATTTCCACGTCGTCGCGGTGGAAATCGCGCAGCGAAGAGCCGCGCAATGCCATGCCGACGAACTGCGCCACCTGTTGTGCGCTGAAGCCGTAGGAGGCCGCACGCTCGCGATTCACCTGCACCGCCAGTTCGGAGTTGGCGTCGCCGACATCCACACGCACGTCGCGCAGCTTCGGATCGCGCGCGAGGATCGGCATGATGTCCTCGGCCAGCTCTTGCAGGGTTTGGCTGGAGTCGCCGATCAGGCTGAAGCGTATACCCTGGCCTTCGCTGCCCATGCCGCCCGGCCAGCCGATGCCGAGCTTGGCCCGTGCCGATTGCGGAAGACCCTTTCGGACTTCCTCTTCGATCTTCTTGCTGACCTCGCGGTCATCGATGTCCAGGTAGAGCCGCGTCTGCGCCCAGCCCTGCTCGGAATAGCGGCTGTACACCCGCTTGATGTGGAACGCCTTGCGATTGGCGTTGACGAAATCTTCGACGCGCTGAACTTCCTTGCCCATCTCCTCCTTCGAGTAGGATCCCTTCCACTGGTAGAAGATGTTGATCTCGTCCGGATCGTTCTCATCGCCACCGCCGGTGGTGTTCATCATCGGGAACACACTGATCGCCGAGATCAGCAGGATGCCCGCGACACTCCAGCCGCGGTTCACCAGCGTCCAGCGCAGGACGCGCGCATAGCGGTCCTGCAGGCGGCTGATCAGCGGCGACTTCACGGCAGGCGGCGTCTTCATCCGTGCCGACAGCATCGGGATCAGGCTCACCGCCACCAGCCACGAGGCAAGGAGCGATACCGAGATGGTGACCGCCAGCTGCGACAGGTAGATCGTGATGATGTTCTTCTCGCCGAACATCATTGGCAGGAACACCACGCAGTGGCACAG
>NZ_JBGFFG010000157.1:0-7352 GCF_056175765.1 Pseudoxanthomonas sp. LjRoot204_2
CGGCAGGACCGCGTGCGGTCGGGACGCGCTCTCCGGTGACGCTGGCGGCAGGCAGGGCCGGCACGCCGCGCGAGGTCCAGGCTTCGGTCGGGAAGGCGATGCCATCGAGCGCCATGTCTTCTTCCGGCTTGCCCGTCCCCGAGGTGAGCTGCGACGTCCCCACGCGCGTCTTGCCGCCCAGGCCGGCCAGGGCCAGTTGCGGCGTCAGCGCGCGGGCCGTGCTGCCGCGCACGGCCAGGAACACGGCATCGGCGCCTTCCTGCGACGCGGTGGCCAGCGCGGCCGACAGATCACCCGGTACGTCCTGCACGCGGACCACGCGGGTGACCTTGCCGCCGCGCTCGGCGAAGCGCGTGGCGAAGGCCTGCGATGCACGACGGCCATTGTCGTCGCTGCCCTCGATGACCAGCGCCGCGCGGCGCTCGCGTGCGAACAGGTACTCGGCGGCCGCGATCCCGTCGTCTTCGGGCGCCAGCGAGAAGCCGGCATTGCCTTCCGGCACGCTCACGGTGCCGCGGTTGAGCACCAGCAGCGGGGTGGCGAGCTGGGGCTGCTGGAACAGCGCGCTCACTTCGTCCCGACCCAGCGGGCCGACCACGAAGTCCGCGCCCTCGGCGGTCGCGCGCGCATACGCCGCGGTCGCGCCCGCGGCGGTGCCGGTGGTGTCGTAGAACTGGATGTCGGGGCGACGGCGGCGCTCACCGTAATAGCCGGCCAGCAGGCCATCGCGCACGGGCGCAGCGGCCGTGGCGAGGTTGCCGGACAGGGGCAACAGCACGGCCAGCTTCACCGGCGGGCGGTATCCGTCCGCCTCGGCGGGCGGACGGTTGCCGGCGTCGAAGCGCCACTGGGCGCCACGATCGAACGGGCGCGGCAGCGGCAGTCCGCGGCGCTGCAACGCGCGGCCGGCGAAGTTGTAGAGCGGATCGCCCACCGGCAGGGCCGCGGCGTCGCGGGTGAGGGTGGCGTCGTCGAGCGTGGCGAGCAGGCGGTCGATTTCGCGTGCGTTGTCGCTGCGCGCCTGACCGGTGAGGGCGCCGTCCTGGCGCGCCAGCGTGGCGGCGTTGGCGAACGCGGGGGCGAAGCGTGCGGACGATGTGACGGGGCTCGTGCCCGGCGTGGTCGCGCAACTGGCGAGCAGGGCGACCAGCAGCAATGCCGCCAGGGCCCGGGCGGGACGGAGGCGTGCGGAAAGCGTGCGTGCGACAGGCAGGTCCAAGGGCATCGTCGATGTTCAGGCAGGGGAACCGGGCTACGATTCTACCCCCAGCCACCGAGCCCCACTGGAATGCCTGCCGGAACCCTGTTCATCGTCGCCACCCCGATCGGCAACCTCGGCGACCTGACGCCCCGGGCACTGGAGACGCTGCGAAACGTGGCGGCGATCTGCGCCGAGGACACACGCCGCAGCGGCCAGCTGATGTCGCACTTCGGCGTGTCCACGCCGCTGGTGGCCCTGCATGAACACAATGAGGACGCACTGGCCCTGCGCGTGGTCGAACGCCTGCTGGCCGGCGACTCCCTCGCGCTGGTGAGCGACGCCGGCACGCCGCTGGTCAGCGACCCCGGGTTCCGTGTGGTCCGCGCAGCGCGCGCGGCGGGCATCAAGGTCAGTCCGCTGCCGGGCGCCTGCGCGGCCATCGCCGCCTTGAGCGTGGCCGGATTGCCGAGCGACCGCTTCGCGTTCGAAGGCTTCCTGCCGGCCAAGGCGTCCGCGCGACGCGAGCAGCTGCAGCGCCTTTCAGGTGAAGCCCGCACGCTGGTGTTCTACGAGTCTTCGCACCGCATCGCGGAGTCGCTGGCGGACATGCGCGCCGCGTTCGGCGACGACCGTCCCGCGGTGCTGGCGCGCGAACTGACCAAGCTGTTTGAAACCGTCCTCGACGGCACCCTGGCCGAGCTGCAGGCGAAGGTCGACGCCGACGACAACCAGCGCAAGGGCGAGTTTGTCGTCATGGTGCAGGGCGCGCCGGACGACGAGACGGCGCAGCTCGCAGAGGGTCGTCGCGTCTACGCGCTGCTCAACGCCCACCTGCCGCCGTCGGCAGCCGCCAAGCTCGCTGCCGAGATCACCGGCGCGCCGAGGAAGGCGTTGTATGGCGGCCTGGTCTCGAAGGAAAAGGAATGAAGATGAGAATGCGTGAACGGCTCAAGGCCGCCGTCGCGACGCTGGTCATGGTGGCGGYATCGCCCGCGGCGATCGCGTCGACCCCGCCGGACGCCCGTGAGCGGTTCCGCCAGCTGGTGGCGGAGAGCCAGAAGGCCGATGACACGCTGCATCCCCTGCGTCTCGCCGAGCGCGGCCTGCCCCCGACCGGGGCCGTTTTCGTCGACCCCCAGAGCGAGGCCTTCGCCCTGCAGCTGGCGACGAACAAGCGTGCCGAACTGTCGGGCCTGGCCGGCATAGACCGCGCCTCACTGGCCGAGAAGGACCAGATCGCCTACGACGCGTTCCGCTACCAGGCCGAGCAGGCGCTCGGCGACATCGACAGCGGCATCCATGCGATACGCAACCTGGTGCCGCTGAACGCCTCCTTCGGCCTGCACGTCGAGTTCCCCGACTATCTGTCGGGCGTCCGCTTCAAGACGGTCGAAGACTACGAAAGGGGGCTGGCCCAGCTGGAAGGCTTCGTCGGGTACATGGACAGCACGGTCGATCGCCTGGAGCAGGGAATGGCCCGGGGCTACCACCAGCCCAAGGTGGTGGTGAACAACATCCTGGCGCAGGTCGAAGCCTTCCTGAAGCTGACGGTCGAGGAGAATCCCTTCTACTCCCCGGTGACGCGTTTCCCTGACGCCATCGGGACCGCGGACCGCACCCGCCTGGAGGCCGCGTATCGCCAGGCCATCGAAGGTCGCGCCGCACCGGCCTACGCGCGCTGGCGCACGTTCCTGCGCGAACGCTATCTGCCGGGCGCCACCGAGGGCGCCGGCCTGTGGGCGATGAAGGACGGCGAGCGGGTCTATGCGTCCCTGCTGGTCCAGCACACCACCACGAAGATGAGCGCGCAGCAGATCCACCAGTTGGGTGTGGCGGAAGTGGCCAGGATCCGCGCCGCGATGGAACAGGCGCGCCAGGCGACGGGCTTCGACGGCGACCTGCCGGCCTTCTTCGAACACGTCCGTACCGGGCCCGAGTTCTACTATTCCAAACCGGAAGACCTCATCGACCACTTCGAACGCATCGAAAAAAAGGTCTGGGAGCGGATGCCTGAACTGTTCTCGCGTCGTCCGCGTGCCGAATTCGAGCTGCGTCCGCTGCCGGCGCTGGGCGACCAGCGGGGCACGGGCTACTACCGCGCCGGTCCGCCGGACGCGTCGGAGCCCGGCGTCCTGTTCTTCAACATGGCCATGTTGAACACGCGTCCCATCCCGACCCTGGAGACCTTGCAGCTGCACGAAGGCGTGCCGGGCCACCACTACCAGATCTCACTGGTCCAGGAGGACGAGAGCCTGCCGGACCTGCTGCGTTTCGGGCAGGTGCCCGCCACCGCCTATACCGAGGGCTGGGGCCTGTATGCCGAATCCCTGGGGCAGGAACTGGGCATGTTCACCGACCCCTACCAATGGTTCGGCCACCTGGACATGGAAATGCTGCGCGCCGTGCGCCTGGTGGTCGACACCGGTCTCCATGCCATGCACTGGGACCGTCAACGCGCGATCGACTACATGCTGGCCAACACCTCCATGGCCCCGCGCGACGTGGCGGTGGAGATCGATCGCTACATCACCAATCCGGGCCAGGCCTGCGCCTACAAGGTGGGTGAACTGAAGTTGCAGGAACTCCGGCGGCGTGCGACCGAACGCCTGGGTGCGGATTTCGACATCCGGCGTTTCCACGACCAGGTGCTGGACACCGGTGCCCTGCCGCTGGACGTGCTGGAAGCCAAAATCGACCGCTGGCTGATGTCGAGCGGGGCCGCGCATTAGGCCTTGGGTATGCGTCCTGTTCGGAGAGATTGCATGGTCTCGTTCTGCGTTCCGGCCTCCCGGCACTCGAGGCTCGGGACGCCTTGCTTTGGAGGTGCACCTGATGCGTCGTCGTGAACTGCTGGTCGGCGCCGCGGCGCTCGGCCTGACGTGGCCCCTGGCCGCGCGCATGGCCGGTTCGAAGCCTGTCGCCGACACGACGGGGAATGCGCCCGCCGAGGACGTCCGCCTGGCGGACCTGCTGCAACGCCATGCCCAGGCCCTCAAGGCAGAGGAGGGTGGACCGGACCGCCTGGCCGACTATTCGCTGGCCGCTCGCGCGCGTCATCGGCAGGCGACGGCGCTGCGTCTGGACGAACTGAAAGGGATCGACCGCGCCGCACTTTCGGCCGCCGCGGCCCTGGACTACGACACTGCCCGCTTCGTTTACGAGGCCATGGCGGACCAGTACGGGCGCTACGGATTTTCGGACCTCAACCTGCGCCCTAGCCCCTATGTCGTCAGCCAGATGAACGGTGCCTATTTCTGGCTGCCGGACAGTATCGGCGGGCGCTCACCCATGAAGGATGCGGCGGATGCCGACCGCTATCTGGACAGGCTGGGCCAGTTCGCCGCGGCCCTGGACCAGGAAACCGAACAGGTCCGCCACGACGCGGGCCTGGGTGTCATCCCCCCGGATTTCATCCTGGCCAAGGCCCTGAAGCAGCTCGCGACCTTGCGCGATGYCGCGCCGAGCGGCAATCCATTGACGACGTCGGCACTCGCGCGTGCGCGCGACGCCGGGATCGCCGATCTGGACCGTCGCGCCTCGGCGATCCTGGTTGGGCGTATCGTGCCTGCCCTGCAACGCCAGAGCGACGCGCTCGCAGCCTTGATGCCCCGCGCCGATGATCGTGCAGGCGTGTGGGCCAAGCCGGACGGCGAGGCTTACTACGCCTCGGCGCTGCGTTCCAACACCACCGCCCGCTACGCGCCAGGCGAGCTGCATCGACTCGGCCTGACGTGGGTGGAGGAACTGTCGACCGAGATCGATCAGCTGCTGCGCGCCGAGGGTCTGACCGGGGGATCGGTGGGTGAGCGCATGGCCGCCCTCGATCGCGATCCGCGCTTCCTCAAGCCGGACACGGACGCGGGACGCCAGGCGATCATCGACTACGCCAGTGCACACCTTGATCGGATCAGGGGCCTGCTGCCACGGGGGTTCCGCGTGATTCCGGATCGACCGGTCGAAGTGCAGCGCATCTCGCCCGCGATCCAGGACGGCGCGCCAGGCGCGTTCTACAGCGCCAGCAGCGATCCCGCCCAGCCCTCGACCATCTTCCTCAACCTGCGCTCGGTCGCGGAGAGCGCGCTGTGGCGCATCCCGACGCTGCTGCATCACGAAGGCATACCCGGTCACCATTTCCAGGACAGTGTGCTGCGCGAGGCGGGTGGACTGTCGCTGTTCCGGCGCACGGTGCGCTTTTCGGCGTGGACCGAGGGCTGGGCCCTGTATGCCGAACAACTGGCGGATGAGATCGGTGCATTCGAAGGCGATCCGTTCGGGCGAATCGGCTACCTGCAGGGCCAGTTGTTCCGTGCCTGCCGTGTCGTCGTCGACACCGGCATCCACCACGCGCGCTGGACCCGCCAGCAGGCCATCGACTGGATGGTGGCCAACGCCGGCGAACATCGCGATGCCGCCGAGCGCGAGATCGACCGCTATTGCGTCTACCCGGGGCAGGCCTGCAGCTTCATGGTCGGCAAGCAGCAGATTCTGGCGACGCGCGAGAAGGCCCGGCAGCGCCTGGGCACGCGGTTCGACACGCGCGCCTACAACGACTTCATCCTGGCGTCCGGGCCGCTTCCCATGGATGTCCTCGATGGGGCAGCGGCGCTCGCGTGAATCATGCCGGTGTCGAGGAAGGCGCGGGAAATGGGTGAGGGATGATGCTCATGCGAGGGATGACTGCGCGGGAGCCGCGACAGCACGCCACTGCCTGGCGGGTATTCCGCGTATTCCTTCGGCTTGGGCTGGTTTCATTCGGCGGCCCCATCGCCCATCTCGGCTATTTTCGCGATGAGTTCGTGGCCCGACGCCAGTGGCTGACGGACGGTGCGTACGCCGAGCTGGTCGCGCTCTGCCAGTTCCTGCCCGGTCCGGCCAGCAGCCAGGTGGGCATGGCCATTGGCTTGTCGCAGGCAGGCATCCGCGGCGCCGTCGCGGCGTGGTGCGGGTTCACCTTGCCGTCCGCGGTGTTGATGGTGCTGTTCGCGCTTGGACTCGTGCATTGGGGCAGCGCATTGCCCGCCGAATCGCTGCACGGTTTGAAGTGGGTCGCGGTCGCCGTGGTGGCGCAGGCCGTATGGGCGATGGGGCGTTTGTTCTGCATCGATGCACCGCGCGTGCTGATGGCGGTGGCAACGACGCTGGTCGTGGTGTGTTGGCCACACGCAGGGGTGCAGTGGCTGTTGATCGCGGCGGGTGCCATGACGGGTCTGGTGTTGCGACGTGCGCCCGATGCGGCCGAAGCCGGGGGCATGACGGTGCTGCTGTCCGCGCGTACCGGCGTGGCGATGCTGGTGGCGTTCTTGATCCTGCTGTTGCTGCTGCCGTTGGTGGCGCGGTATTCCATGGCGCCGGCCGTGCAGGTATTCGATGCGTTCTACCGCACCGGTGCGCTGGTTTTCGGTGGCGGCCACGTGGTGCTGCCATTGCTGCAGGCGGAAGTAGTGGCGCCTGGCTGGATCGGTGCGGATGATTTCCTTGCCGGTTACGGGTTCGCCCAGGCGCTGCCCGGGCCATTGTTCGCGTTCTCCGCTTTCCTGGGGACTGCCATGTCCGCCGGGCCGGGTGGCTGGCTGGGCGCGACGGTGTGCCTGCTTGCGATTTTCCTGCCTTCCTTCCTGCTGATCGTGGGTGTGTTGCCCTTCTGGTCGCGCGTACGCCGACAGCGAGGCGTGCAGGCCGCAGTGGCCGGGGTCAATGCGGTGGTGGTTGGACTGTTGCTGGCCGCACTCTACGACCCGCTATGGACCACGGCCGTGCGTGACTGGCGCGACGTGGCGTGGATTGCGGTGGGCGTGGGGATGCTGATGTGGGCGAAGCTACCGCCATGGTTGATGGTGCTGTTGCTGGGCTTCGGCGGTGCCGCATCCGCCTGGCTGTCGGGTTAGCGGCATGGCCGTTGTGCGACAATGCGCGCGGCGGAGTCGGCCAGACAGTCGCGTCATTGGAAACAATGCCGAGGAAAGTCCGGGCTCCACAGGGCACGGTGCCAGGTAACGCCTGGGCGGCGCGAGCCGACGGAAAGTGCAACAGAAAGATACCGCCGATGGCTCTTCGGAGATCAGGCAAGGGTGAAATGGTGCGGTAAGAGCGCACCGCGAGTCCGGCAACGGACCGGCACGGCAAACCCCACCGGGAGCAAGACCAAATAGGG
>NZ_JBGFFG010000158.1:0-7331 GCF_056175765.1 Pseudoxanthomonas sp. LjRoot204_2
GCTGCGCGCCGCTGGCGACGACGGCGGCGACCGGCTGCGCGGCCACGGCAGCGGCCTCGACCGGCACGGCGGTGCGCTGCAGGGGCTGGATGTCGAGTTCGCAGTCGTCGACGACCCACGCGAATACGTCGTCCACCGCGCTGCGCGGCACCTTGCCGATCAGGCCAAGGTCCCAGGCGAGATAGGCTTCGAGCGGATCGATCTGCTCGAAGCCGGGCAGGCGCTCCATGCGGCACGCGATTTCCAGCGGGCCCAGGTGTTCCAGTTCGCGCAGGATGCGCAGCGGATCGTTGCCGCTCATGAACAGCRACGGCGCCGGCGTGAAGCCGATCTTCCAGCCATCCGGTTCGGCGTCCTTCGCCGCGGCGGCGGCCGGCGCCGCGGCCGGGACGGGCGCGTCCTGGCCGGACAGCACCGCGTTGAGGCGATCCTTCATGGCCTGCACGGCGGCGGGATCGGCCGGCGTGCCGTGTTCGGCCTCGGCCAGCAGCGCGCGCAGCACGTCGACGGAGGCGAGCATCGCGTCGACCGCAGGCGGGCTGACGGCGCGCTGTCCGGCGCGCAGTTCGTCCAGCAGCGTTTCCAGCACGTGGGTCATGCCGGCGATGGCGTCGAAGCCGAAGGTCGCCGAGCCGCCCTTGATGGAATGCGCGGCGCGGAAGATGGAGTTGATCAGGTCGCCGTCGCGGCTGCCCTGTTCCAGCGACAGCAGGCCCGCTTCCATGGCTTCCAGCCCTTCGCGGCTTTCCTCGAAGAACGTGGCGTGGAAACGCTGCATGTCCATGTTCATGGCGACGGTGCCCTGGTGCGGTCGGAAGGGAAGCGGAGGAAGGGAGGGATCAGCCCAGGACTTTCTGGACGGTGGCGACCAGCTGTTCCGGGTTGAACGGTTTGACCAGCCAGCCGGTGGCGCCGGCGGCCTTGCCTTCGGCCTTCTTGTCGGCGGCCGATTCGGTGGTCAGCATCAGCATCGGCGTGAACTTGTAGTCCGGCAGGCCGCGCAGCGCGCGGATCAGCGAGATGCCATCCATGTTGGGCATGTTGACGTCGGTGACGACGGCATTGAACTTCTGTCCCTGCGCGCGTCCCAGCGCCACCTGGCCGTCTTCAGCCTCATCGACCGAGAAGCCCGCCGAGCTCAGGGCGAAGGCGACCATCTGTCGCATCGAGGCCGAATCGTCCACTACCAGAATGCGTGCGCTCATGCGGCGTTCTCCACTTGTTGCGTGTTGTGTTCGTTGTCGTCGGCCAGGCCGAACTGCGGGGAGAGGCCGAGCAGGCGCGCGGCATCGCGGAAATTCTGGCTGACCGCACTGAAGTCGGTGGCCAGCCCGGCCTGCTCGCGCTGCCGCACGAAGCTGCAGAGCACCTGCAGGCTGGCGGTATGCACGCGCTGCACGGCGCCGGCGTCGAGCGCCAACGTTCCCGGCTGCGCGACATGCGGGGCCAGGTGCTGCTTGAGGTCGGTGGCGGCCTCGATACCGAGGTCGTCACCCAGGGGCACAGCGCTCATCGTGTCTCCGGAAAGGCGGCTCTGGTGATGTATCGGCGCGGCATGGCGGGTCTTGAGGGGCGCGAGTGAATGTGTGATGGATTTCTGGAAAGCCAGGCTTAACGGCGAGGCGTGCGCTGAGAGGCGTGAGGAGTGAGCGAAAGCGGGCCTGCCGCTTGCTCACGCCTCTGCACGGACTCCGCCCTTCACTGGAGGATCCGCGAGGCATCCAGCAGGATGACCGCGCAAGCGTTGAGGCGTGCCACGCCGCGGAACAGCGGGTTCGCCATGCGGCCCACGCGCGCGTTGTCGGGCGATTCGATCTGCTGGTCGGCGAGGTTCGCGACATCCTCCACCGCGGTCACGCGCAGCCCCAGCGTTTCGCCGTGCTCCTCGAGCACCACGATGCGGGTGACCGCATCGACCTCGATGCTGCGCCGGCCCAGGTAGAGCCCCAGGTCGATCACGGGCACCACCTGGCCACGCAGGTTCATCACGCCGAGCATGTGCGGCGCGGCGCCCCGTAGCGGCAACAGGGTGGCCGGACGCACCACCTCCTGCACCTTCAGCAGCTCGAGGGCGTAATGCTGCTGGTCGCAGCGCAGCCGCAGCCAGCGGGTCTTGCGTTCGGTGGCGCGACGCCGCTCTCCGGTGTCGGGCTGGGACAGCAGGAAGGGCTTCGCCGGCAACGGCGCGACTGCGCGCGGCGGGGCGGGGGTCGTCGCCGGCGGCAGGGCTGCCGGCGGTGACGGCGCGACGATGCGCGACGTCGGTGCACCGTCACCGTGCAGGGTGTCGAGCAGGGCCTCGAACTCGTCGTCATCGATCATGTCGGCGGCGTGGCCGGGACGCGTCGGTGCGACGGCGAGCGCGGGCATGGCGGACTCCGCTGCGGTGGGGGCGGGGACGACGGCCGTCGGCACGCTGTCGCCATGCAACTGGTCGAGCAGTGCTTCGAATTCGTCATCGCTGATCAGGTCCGCCTCGCTGCCCGGACGCGTCGGCGCCACGGCGAGCGCGCCCGCCGAGGCCGGGACCGCGGCAGGTGCTGTGGCATGGATCGGGTCGGCGGCGGGCGCTGCGGGGTCGCTGGCGTCCGCGAGGGCCGCCTGTGCGGGTACCGGCGTGGCGGCGTCGCCCAGCAGGTCCAGGAGGTAGTCGTCGAGGACGGCGGGGGTCGTCATGCCGCCTGCTCCGTATCGCGCGCTTCGGTGAGCAGCAGCCAGTCGAGCGCGCGGCGGTACGCCGACAGCCCGCGGCCGGGATATTGTGCGACCGGGCTGGAACGCGTCAGCGCATCGACACTGCAGATGCGGGTGTCGTTGGGGATGGCGTCGTTCCAGACGCGTTCGCCGTATTCGTCCTGCATCGCCTTGAGCGTCTCGGCCCCGGTGCGCGTGCGCTTGTCGTGCAGCGTGGGCAGGATCGACACCGGCAGCGGGCGATGGCGCGAGCGCTGGATCATCTCCGCGGTCCGGCACATGCCCTTCAGGCCGTGCAGCGCCAGCGGTTCGGTCTGCGTCGGGATGATGACGTGGTCGGCCGCGGCCAGCGCGTTGACCATCAGCAGGCCGAGCGTCGGGGGACAGTCGAACAGCACGTGGTCCCATGCGTGCCCGCCGCGCGCCAGCGCATTGGACAGCGCAAGGCCCAGGCCGGGCTGGGTGGCGCTGCGGCGCTCCAGCGTGGCCAGCGGCGTCTGCGCGGCGACGAAGGCGAGATTCTCGATTTCGGTCGGGCGCGCCACGCTCGCGAGCGTCGGCGGTTGTTCGTCGAACAGGTCCAGCACCCCGTTCGGCTGAGGGTCGGTTGCGACGCCGAAGGCGCGCGTCAGCGACGCATGCGGGTCCAGGTCGACCAGCAGCACGCGATGGCCGCGCATGGCCAGGCCGCGCCCGAGGGCGAGGGTGGTGGTGGTCTTGCCGACGCCGCCTTTCTGGTTGGCGATTGCCCACACGCGCATCACTGGACTCCTTCATGGACCTGGGGCGCCGGCGGCGCTCCGGGCATGGACGTCGCGGCGTGGGTCGGCACCGGCGGCAGCGAGATCACCGACGGCGGCGCGACGGCCTGGTCCTGTGCCTGCAAGTTCGGTGCCGGTCCGCTGGGACTGGCCAGGATGATCAGCAACACGCGGCGGTTGCTGTTGCGGCCCTCCAGCGTGGCGTTGTCGCCGATAGGGCGGAATTCGCCATAGCCGATCATCGCCAGCCGTTCCGGCGGAATTCCGTCGCGGACGAACAAGTGGACGACGCTGGCCGCGCGTGCCGACGACAGTTCCCAGTTGGAGGGGAACTGCGAGGTGCGGATCGGGCGGTCGTCGGTGTAGCCCTCCACGCGTACCGAATTGGGCACGTTGCCCAGCACCTCGGCCAGCTTGCCGACCGTTTCCTGGGCCTGCGGGTCCAGGGCCGCCGAACCGGTCGCGAACAGGATGTCGCTGTTGATCTGTACCTCCAGCCACAGCGCCGACCGCTTGATGGTGACCAGCTTCTCGTCGATCAGCGGGGCCAGTGCGCGTTCCAGGTCGTCGGCGATGCGTTTCAGTTCGCCCTGCGCCGCCTGCAGCGCATTCGCGTCGAGCGACATGTTCATCTGCGAGGCCATCGCCGCCAGCAGGGTGACGTTCGGCGAAGGCGAGGGGGCCGAGGGACCCTTCTTGGCGCCGGACTTGATGGGGGACGGGCGGTCGAAGTCCGCGCCCTGCAGCTGGTGGTTGCCCACCTGCACGGGATTGATCGTGCGCGGCGCGCCGCCGAAGGCGGCGGTCAGCGAGTCGGCCACCACCCGGTACTTGCCTTCATTGACGGTCGAGATGGCGTACATCACGACGAAGAAGGCCAGCAGCAGCGTCATCAGGTCGGCATACGGGATCGCCCAGGCCTCGTGGTTGGCGTGCTCTTCATGCTTCTTGCCGCGTGCCATCGGTATCGTCCCGCGCGCTCAGTGCAGGAAGCCGGCCAGCTTGGCCTCGATGTTGCGCGGGTTTTCGCCCTGCGCGATGGCGATCAGGCCTTCGATGATCATTTCCTGTTCGCGGCTGCGCCCGCCGATGACGCTTTTCAGCTTGCTGGCGATGGGCAGGAAGAACAGGTTGGCCGAGGCGATGCCGTAGATGGTCGCGGTGAACGCGGCGGCGATGCCGTGGCCGAGCTTGCTGGGGTCGGCCAGGTTCTTCATCACCGCGATCAGGCCGAACACGGCGCCGATGATGCCCAGTGTGGGCGCGTAGATGCCCATTGCTTCGAATACCTTGGCGGCGGCGAGGTCCTGGTGCTCCTGGCCGTTGAGGTCGATCTCCATCATGTGGCGGATGGCCTCGGGCTCGACACCGTCTACCAGCATCTGCAGGCCCTTCTTCAGGAAGGGATCGTCCTGCTGGCCGACCACCGGCTCCAGGCCCAGCAGCCCCTGCTTGCGCGCGATGTTGCTCCACTCGACGATCTGCGCGACCAGCGCATCGCCATCGTTGCCCGGCGGCCGGATCACCCAGCGCGCGATCGACAGCGCGCGCTTGAACACCGGGGGAGGCGTATGCACCAGGATCGCGGCGATCGTCCCGAGGATGACGATGACGAACGCCGCCGACGACCACAGCGACGACAGGCCCGCGCCCTTGAGGATGCTGCCGCCCACCAGGGCGACCAGCGCCAGCAGGAGTCCGATGAGGCTGAAGATGTCCATGGTGAGAGCTATCGGCCCGGTTCAGGGGGACTTGAGGTAACGCGGGTGGGAAGCGACATAAGCCGCGACCTTGGTCACACCTGGATATCCGGTGTGGGAGCGACGTAAGTCGCGATGGCCGCGAGACGAGATGGAGCAGGGTCTTGATGTCTGAAGGAAAGAGCTCGCGACTTACGTCGCTCCCACAACAGCCCGGGTTCCACAGATCGCCAACGCCTCACGCCGTCGCGCGCAGACCATCGACGTCGAGGATCAGCGCCATGCGGCCGTCGCCGATCAGGGTGGCGCCGGCATAGCCGGGCAGGCCGCGCACGGCGCGCGGCAGGGGCTTGATGACGACTTCCTCGCGACCCCGGACCTGGTCGACGATCAGGCCGAAGCGTTGTTCGCCCATCTGCAGCACCACGATGGTGAGCAACGGAGCCATCACCGGGTCCACGCGCAGCCACTGGCGCAGATCGACCAGCGGCAAGGTGTGGCTCTGGCGGTCGAGCACGGCCTGTCCGTCGAACCAGCGCAGGCTTTCGGACGGCGCATGCAGCACCTCCATCACGCGCGCCAGGGGCAGGGCGTAGACCGGCTCGCCGGCCTGCACGAGCAAGGTGGGCAGGATCGCCAGGGTCAGGGGCACGCGGATGACGAAGCGGCTGCCGCGCCCGACATCGGAATGGATGGTGATCTGGCCGCTGAGTTCGCGGATGCGCGACTGCACGACGTCCATGCCGACGCCGCGGCCGGAGATGTCGGTGACCTCGGCCTTGGTGGAGAAGCCGGGCAGGAAGATCAACTGCAGGCACTCGTCGTGGCTGAGGCGGGCGGCGGCCTCGGGATCGATCAGGCCCTTCTCCAGCGCCTTCGCGCGCAAGCGTTCCGGATCGATGCCGGCACCGTCGTCGCGGATCTCGATGGTGACGAAGTCGCCTTCCTGCTGCGCCGACAAGCGCACATGGCCGGCACGCGGCTTGCTGCAGGCCTCGCGCAGCGACGGCACCTCGATGCCATGGTCGATGGCGTTGCGCACCAGGTGCACGAGCGGATCGGCCAGGGCCTCCACCAGGTTGCGGTCAAGTTCGGTATCGGCGCCGACCAGTTCCAGGTCGACTTCCTTCTGCAGCTGGCGGGCGACGTCGCGCGCCACCTTGGGGAAGCGCGAGAACACCTTGCCGACCGGCTGCATGCGCGTGCGCATGACGGCGGTCTGCAGGCGGGCCGTGGCGATGTCCAGGCTGCTCACGGCGCGGTCCAGTTCCTCGTCGCGGATGCGTGCGCGGAGCGTCTTCAGGCGGTTGCGCGACAGCACCAGCTCGCCGACCAGGTTGACGATGGCGTCCAGCCGCTTGGTGTCCACGCGGATGGTCTGTTCCGCTTCGCCCCCGGCCTTGGCGGCCGGCTTGGGTGCCGCGGATCTCGCCGGGGTGGGCGCGGGCGCTGCAGGCGCCGGCGAGGGCGGCACCACGCTCGTGGGCGCACCGCCGCCATGCAACTGGTCCAGCAGGGCTTCGAACTCGTCGTCGCCGATCAGGTCGCCTGCAGGCGCGGCGGCGGCGGGCACCGCGCTTGCCTTCCGTGCCGGCGCGGGCGTGCCGCCGTGGGCATCGAACTGGTCGATCAGCGCCTGCGGTGCATGGGGCGGATCTTCGCTGGCGCCGATGGCGTCCAGCATCTGCTGCAACCAGTCCAGCGACTGCTGGGCGGCGTCGAAATGCTGGGGTTCCAGCGTGGCCTGTCCTGCGCGTACCAGGCCGAGCGTCTCTTCGGCCGCATGGCACAGGTTGACCATCGGCTGGATGCCGAGGAAGCCGGCGCCGCCCTTCAGCGTGTGGAAGCCGCGGAAGACCGCGTTGAGCTGTTCGCTGTCCGAGGGATCCTGCTCCAGCGTGACCAGCTGTTCGCCGAGCCGGTCGAGGATTTCCTGCGCTTCGATCAGGAAGTCGGCGGCGATTTCGGGGGTGACGGCGGACATGGGCGGGACGGTTACCGGGTCGGGCGATCAGCGGGAGGAGTCGAGCAGGCGCATCGCATGCGCGTGGCGCCGGCGGAGCATGCGACCGACCAGCACGTCGCAGACCAGCAGCAGGCCCACGAGCACGAGGACGACGGGATGGCGGTAGCGGGGGGCGGACGCGACGGGCATGGCAGGTCTCCGGTTCCGCAG
>NZ_JBGFFG010000159.1:0-7308 GCF_056175765.1 Pseudoxanthomonas sp. LjRoot204_2
ATAACACCAGAATTAAGCCGACCCGCGAAGCGGGTTCGGCTTGAATGAATTGTTAGGTGCCATGGCCGAGATCACTGAGCGGAGATCCTCCACAGCACGTTGTCGAATCTTGGGAGACTTTATATGGCCTGGCAAGCGGCTAAGCCAATGACTGTTGGGCCCATGCCCGCCACCACGAACAGCGGATAGGCGGYGCGACGTAGGAAGGGGCTTGCGCCCAAGGACATCTACACACTCGGCAAGCTGTGCGGCGGAAGAGAAGCGGAAAGTGAAGCCCTGTGACTCGATGCAAAGTACAGGATAGCCGCTGCGGCCCTCGGCCCTAGGTGCCGGTGGGCTGTATGACTCGGACGCGCGCCATGCGGCACCGTCTAGTTCCAGGTGAACCCAGTAGGCCATCGGCTCGTCGCGCCAGTCCTGGGTGTGCTCAATCCAGTTGCGGGCAACCTTTCCCATGGCACCTAACACCGGAATTAAGCCGACTTGGCCGCGTCAGCGGACAAGTTCGGCTTGAATGAATTGTTAGGCCGCAGTGTTGCGCAGCCGACGACGAAGAGCTAGTCCCGCAACAAGGATCGCCAACCCGACAGTCGCGAGAGCGTACGGAAGGTAACCAGCACTTTGCGACACCGTCGGAACGGCACGCCAAGACTGAGAGTGAGCCTGGCCGTCGGAGGGGAGCACGAAATCAACGGGAAGCAGACCTAGGATCCAAGCCAGCGCGTAGACAAGAACGGCTATGCCGAAGGTTATAGAGGAGTTTGCCACGATGCTCTTCATGCGGCCTAACACCAGAATTAAGCCGACCCGCGAAGCGGGTTCGGCTTGAATGAATTGTTAGCGCCCATGACAGGGAACTGCGTGCGTGGTCTCAATATAGCCAATTTCACTGCGGTAGTTGCCCAGCCCGACTCGGTCCGGTCCAAATGCAATGAACTTGCCAGATACTGCAATGCAATGGGTGGCGGAGTTGCGCAATTTGGCCACGAGCGTAACTGGGGCAACGACGTCGAGGCAGCTGCCTGTCGGGTCGCCGGCGTGACCGGCTGGACAGAGGTATAGAAGCGACTCTCCGAGGTCACTGAAGATCGGTGTGCCGGAAATCTGCAAGGTGCTGTCGTCACGCGCGCTTAAATCTGTATCCAATGAGGCTGGCGCGTAGCTGGTACATCCGGCTGGCAACATCAGTAGCAGAAGAGCTCGCTTCATGGGCGCTAACACCGGAATTAAGCCGACCCGCGAAGCGGGTTCGGCTTGAATGAATTGTTAGGCCAATGCTCGCAGTCTTGAAACCGCAAAGCGATCAGCCACGTAAGCGCCCCAGAGCAAGCCGACAACAAGAGTAAGCAAAGCTAGCGACAGGTACAGCGGAAGCACAAGACCCTCTGGAGAAAGGCTGTCTCCTGGCTGGGCTCCTTCGAACAAGATGAAGTACAGGCTCGCGATCGGAGGGAGGGACAGAACAATTGCCGCCATTGCCATGATGATCGTGGCCAAACGAGTCAAGTAAAGAAAGAGTCTCTTCATTGGCCTAACACCAGAATTAAGCCGACCCGCGAAGCGGGTTCGGCTTGAATGAATTGTTAGGGCGCATACCGAGGAGCGTCCAAGATATGGTCTGCGTAGAGTCGCTCAAGCTCGTACATGCGGTCCTCTACTGGCCCAAACATCAAGTCTGACTTGCTGATGCCGAAGGAGGGGCGATATGAGTCTGCCAAAGTGCCAGCATTGGCCCGGTTGAGCCACTCCCGAACGTTACGAAGCGCAATCTCGGCGTTGAAGTAGCGTGAGTCGCCTGTGCTTACGGCAACCTCCAGCTCCTGTACGACCTCAGTCGCCAATGCTCTAAACCGCTCGATTGCGATGTCCTGTCTCATGCGCCCTAACACCGGAATTAAGCCGACCCGCGAAGCGGGTTCGGCTTGAATGAATTGTTAGGCTGCAGCGCGATGTAACGTTGCAACCAGCTCGCCAGCAGATTGCCTCGTGAGTGGGCGGGTGATCAAGGGGTTGGCTAGCTCCCAGATTGCCTCAGCGACCGGCGAGGGCTGGGGAAAGCCGATGTCCTCACGGCACTCAATAGCATTGGCCCAGGCCTCTACGTCAGCATCTGAAATATCACCCGCTAGGAACCGACCGAGAATGGCCGAGATGTGCCCCGACTCCAAGGTGACCAACTCCTCCTCCGAGTCCCAGGAAAAGGCCGATAGATCATGGGTCACGTCAGCGAGAGGGCGGCTGAAGTGAAGAAGGTCTTCTAGGTGGGATGTGCGCGTCTCTGTCACTGCGGCCTAACGCCCGAATTAAGCCGACCCGCGAAGCGGGTTCGGCTTGAATGAATTGTTAGGGCCCATCAGCTGACACTCCAGTCCAGCTGTAAGTATGCCCTCTGGGTGGGCGAGGTAATCCACATCTCTAGGTCCTCGAACCAGCCGTTGCGCTCAGTTATTTGAGTATGAATAGAGCAGTCAGGGAACGTCTCCCGTATGAGGTTGAAGAGAGACTCAACAACGGGAATAGCATCCCTTGGGTTTTGCCTGGCGGTGTCTCCGAAGGTGCAAGCGAAATACTCCAGGAGCCGATCGTCCGGCTCCGGCTTGTCGGAATCCGGGAGGCGATCAACTGAGTCGCCAAAATATGTGCGGGACAATTGCAGCCCGCCATAAGGGAATGTCATTCGAGAGACGGAAGACAATCCCTCGATGAATCCCTGTAGACGCGGTGGAAGTCTTTCCATGGGCCCTAACACCAGAATTAAGCCGACCCGCGAAGCGGGTTCGGCTTGAATGAATTGTTAGGCGGCAAGCATGCCATAGCGAATCCACCGCACAAGTGCTAGAGCCCACAGAAGCAGAAGGGGCGACGACGCCAGCAGACCAAGAACGCTCTCTCCCAGTCTCCGGCTCTCGAAGAGGTTGCGAACTCCAAGTCTGGCTCCGATCGCGGGCCCAACGAAGGTGAGGGGAACAATAGTGCTTGCTAGCAAGTCGCTGGCTGTGCTGCCGGGAATCAGGTCACCTCGAAGCACGGCGTCTTGCGCAAGCAGTGAGGCAATCGCTGCTGTGTAACCAAGAGCAACGAAGAAGATCGGCGATGAGAAGAGCCTCCGTAGGATATGGGGAAGGTTCATTGCCGCCTAACACCTTGAGTTAAGCCGACCCGCGAAGCGGGTTCGGCTTGAACGAATAGTTATGCGCCAAGGTAAGCCCGAAGCCTGCGGCCTGCAACGGGCCCGCAGCATCCGGGAGCAGGAAATCACTCGCCGCCAGCCCGTAGCAGGGTGGGGCCCGTCAAGACCGAAGCCGAGAGCGACGCCGGTCCGCAAGCCGGGAGATCGTCCGGAGGCCGCGCGACGCGAGAACGATGCGTCCGAAGCCGATTGAAGCGAAGCCAGAAGAACAAGCCCGGCTGTCTTGTATCAACAATCGATCAGCACCGAAGCCGCGGCCACCGCGTGACCGACTGGCAACCGAAGCCGACAACGACCAAAGCCCCACCCACGTATAACACCTAGTAGACCCCATTCCGGGGTAATAGCGCCGAGTATTCAGCCAAGCGGAATGGTCGTCAACGAGGGCTGGGGTTTGCCGGACAAGCGCTTCGCCGCCTTTGCAGCGAGAACCGCATCCCTGAGGCACCCGTGTTATCAGGCAGAAGCGAGGAGGTTCGGGATTATCAGGGCCTCCATCTGGTGATAGCAGGCTGGATGAATGCATGAGGCGACCGGCGGGGGACGGTGTAGATCGCGTGCTGACTGTCATCCGTGCGTTCCACGTGTCGATTCATGGTCACCATTCGCATGAGTCGATTCAGTTATCGGGCGAGGGCGGTGCATCCGGTACGTGGTGGGCGGCGAGGAAGGCGCGCAGGGAGGCGGGCTTCACGGGTTTGGTCAGCAGGCGGTAGCCGCGTTCGCGGGCTTCGCGCTTGAGTTCGTCGCGGCCGTCGGCGGTGAGCAGGGCGCCGGCGATGGGGCCGGGGCTGGCGGCGCGCAGGGCGTCGAGGGTGGCTAGGCCGTCGAGGCGGTCGTGCAGGTGGTAGTCCACCAGCATCACGGTCGGGCCTTCGGCGATCTTCTGCAAGGCTTCGTCGACGGTCGTTGCGGTGATGACCTCTGCCTGCCAGCGGCCGAGCAGGGCCTGCATGCCGTCGATGATCTCGCGGTCGTTGTCGACGCAGAGCACGCGCAGTCCGGCGAGCGAATCGCTGCCCAAGGCAGCGCGTCGTGTGCTGCGACGTTCGACGACGTGCGCGCCGCGGGGGACGATGATCGAGAACATGCTGCCGCGATCCACGGTGCTGCGCGCGTCCAGTTCGTGCTGCAGCAGGCGTGAGATGCGCTGGCAGATCGACAGGCCCAGTCCCAGTCCGCGCTCACCCCAGTCGAAGGGTTGCTGGTAGCGGTGGAACTCGTCGTAGATCTGCCGCATGTGGTTCTCGGGGATGCCGGGTCCCGTGTCCCACACCTGCAACGCGATGCGGTCGCCACGAGCGCGCATGCCGATAACGATGCGGCCAGCACGGGTATAGCGCAGGGCGTTGGCGAGGAAATTCTGCAGCACGCGGCGCAACAGGCGTCGGTCGCTGCGCACGGGAATCGCGCGCGCGTGGACGCGGAGCGCCAGTCCGCGCCCGGCGGCGACCGGGGCGTACTGCGCCGCGAGTTCACGCAGCAGTTCGCCGGCGTCGAAATCGGTGATCTGCGTGTGCAGGCCGCCGGCATCGAGGCGGGAGACATCCAGCAGGCCATCCAGCAGTTCCTCGGCGGCGCGCAGCGATGCATCCACGCGCTCGGCCAGGTGCTGCCGCTCCTGTGCCTGCGCGTCGCTGCCCTGTTCGCTGTCGCGCAGGGCGCTGACGAACAGGCGCGCGGCGTTCAGCGGTTGCAGCACGTCGTGGCTGATCGCGGCCAGGAAGCGCGTGCGGGATTGCTGAGCATGTTCGGCCGCCTCGCTACGCTCGGCGACACGCTGCTCGAGGGTTTCGTTGGTCTCCAGCAGCAGCGCTTCGGCATGCTTGAAGTCGGTGATGTCGTTGTAGCTGGTCACGTAGCCGCCACCCGGCAGCGGCTGGCCGCGCATCTCGATGACCTGGCCATCGGCGCGCACGCGCTCGAAGATGTGCGGGGAACCGGCGCGCATGTAGCGGATGCGCTTGTTGATCTGCGCGTCGATATCGCCATCGCCCAGCTCGCCGCGCTCGGCGTTGTAGCGGATCAGGTCGGCGACGGGACGGCCAACGTAGAGCATGCCATCGGGRTAGCCAAACATCTGCTGGTAGCGGCGGTTCCAGGCCACCAGCCGCATGTCGGGGTCGACGACGCTCACGCCTGCGCTGATGTTCTCCAGCGTGGTCGACAGGATTTCACGGTTGAAGCGCAGTTCCTGTCCGGCCTGGTCGAGGACCGCCACCACTTCGCCCAGTTCCATGCCCGATCCGCRCAGCACGCTGGTCAGCACGATGCGCGCCGACGCCGCGCCGATGGCGGCCGCGAGCAGGCGTTCGGTGAACTGCACCCAGGCACGGTCCGCGGGGGCGTTGGGTTGCAGGTCGCGATCGAGCAGGTGCGCCTGTTCCGCGAACGCACGGCGCGCATGGCGTTCGCCGACGACGCGCTCGGCCAGTGTGCGCAGGTCGCCGATGCGCACGCTGCCCGGCCACTCGCCGGCCACCAGGGCGGGGCGTTGCGCGTAGGGGTCGAGGAAGGGCGCGGCGCGCAGGCGCTCGTCCACCCCGGGGCGCGAGCGCGCGGAGACGATCATCATCGCGCCGGTGTTGACCAGCAGCGACCAGAACGTCCCGTGCGTCAGCGTGTCCCAGCCGCTCAGGCCGAACAGTTGTTGCGGGCGCAGCCAGCGGATGCCGAACGGACCGTCGTGCAGCCAGAGCACATCGAACCAACCGGCTTGCGTCATCGTCGGCAGCAGCAGGGTGTAGATCCACGTGGCGAAGCCGAGCACCATGCCGACTTCCACGCCGCGGCGGCTGGCACCGCGCCAGTACAGCCCGCCGATCAGGCCCGGCGCGAACTGCGCGACGGCGGCGAAGGCCATCAGGCCATACGACGCCAGCGTGCTGTCGTTGCTGCTGCTGCGGTAGTACGAATACGCCGTCAGCGCGAGCAGCAGGATCGTCACGCGGCGGATCCACAGCACGCGCGAGGCGACGTCGGCTTCGGCATGGTGGTCCGCCCAGCCGCGCCGCAGCAGCACGGGCATGATCAGGTCGTTGCTGACCATCGTCGCGAGCGCGATGCTCGCCACGATCACCATGCCCGTGGCCGCCGAGAAGCCGCCCACGTACGCGATGATCGCCAGCGCGGTGCGGCCTTCCGCCAGCGGCAGCGCCAGCACGTAGCTGTCGTCGGCCACGCTGGTGCCGCCGAAAAGCGAGGCTCCGGCGGCCGCCACCGGAATGACCATCAGCGAGAACAGCACCAGGTAGGCACCGAACAGCCAGCGGGCCTTGCGGATGTCGCCCACGTCGCTGCATTCCACCACCGCCACGTGGAACTGGCGCGGCAGGCAGACGATGGCGAGGAAGCCGAGCAGCGTCTGCGCGATGAAGCCCACCGGCGGCGCATTCTCGAACAGCGTGCGTGCCGAATTGGTGACACGGAAGGCGTTGTCGTCCAGCCACAGATAGGCGAACACGCCGACGGAGATCATCGCCACCAGCTTGACCACCGATTCCAGCGAGATCGCCAGCATCATGCCGTGGTGATGTTCGGTGGCATCGACCTGGCGCGTGCCGAACAGGGCGGCGAACAGCGCCATCAACAGTGCGACGTACAGCGCGGGGTCGGTGAAGAAGCCATGCGCACTGTCGCCGCCTTCGCCGCTCAGCACGCTCAGGCTCATCGCGACGGCCTTGTACTGCAGCGCGAGGTAAGGCACCACGCCGATCAGCGCGATCACCGTGACCAGCGCGGCCAGCCGGCGCGAGCGGCCGTAGCGGGAGGAAATGAAGTCCGCGATGGAGACCGTGTTCTCGCTGCGCGCGATCAACGCCAGCCGCTCGATGATGCGCCAGCCGAACAGCAGCAGCAGGATCGGGCCCAGGTAGATCGGCAGGTAGCCCAGACCATTGCGCACCGCGCTGCCGACCGCGCCGTAGAAGGTCCATGACGAGCAGTAGACCGCCAGCGCCAGGCTGTAGACCACCGGGCGCAGCCACGGGCGGTCCGGGTACATCGGGCGGCGGTCGCCCCACCACGCCACGCCGAACAGCAGCGCGGCATAGCCGATCGACACCAACAGCAGGATCCAGCTGGAAACCAACGCCCTCTCCCGGCGCTCAACCCGCCGC
>NZ_JBGFFG010000160.1:0-7284 GCF_056175765.1 Pseudoxanthomonas sp. LjRoot204_2
GTCGACCAACAGGTCGGCGTTGGCCAGCGCGTCGACCAGCTTCGGCCGCGGATTGCCCAGCGTTTCCATCAAGCCACTCCCTTCAGACTGTCGATGACGCGCGATTGCGTCTGGCCGTAGCGGTCATCCGCGATCAGCCCGTCCCATCCCAGCGCACCGCGCCCCAGCACGCCGAGGACGGCGGCGGTGTTCAGCGCGCGGCCTTCCACCGCCTTCAGCGATTCGTCGACCAGCTTCGGCGAGCAGACCAGCACCACGTCGCAGCCGGCATCGAGGTGGTCGTGGATGCGCTGCTTCACGCCACCGGCGGAGAACGCCGCGGCCATGCCGATGTCGTCGGAGAACACCACGCCCCGGAAACCCATCTCTTCGCGCAGCACCTGCTGGATCCAGAACGGCGAATAGCCGGCCGGTTCCGGGGCGACGGCGGGATACTTCACGTGCCCCATCATCACCGCATCGGCCTTGGCCTCGATGCCGGCGACGAAGGGCACGAGGTCCTCGGCCCGCAGCACGTCCAGCGGGCGCGGATCGACGGCATCGTCGAAGTGAGTATCTTCCAGCACCGTGCCGTGGCCCGGGAAATGCTTCAGCGTGGCGGCCATGCCGGCGCTGTGCATGCCGCGCACGTAGGCGCGAGTGAACTCGGCGACGACCTGCGGATCGGCATCGAACGCCCGGTTGCCGATGGCGCGATTGCCGCGCGCCAGGTCCACGACCGGCGCAAAGCTCAGGTCGACGCCGCTGGCGATGATCTCGCTGGCCATCAGCCAGGCGTGTTCCTCCGCCCGCTGCAGGGCGAGCGACGGATCCTGCGCGTAGAGCTTGCCGAAGCCTTCCAGCGCGGGCAGGTCGCTGTAACCCTCGCGGAAGCGCTGCACGCGGCCGCCTTCCTGGTCCACGCAGACCAGTTGCGGACGCGGCGCGGCGGCGCGGATGGCCTGCGACAGTTCCGCCACCTGTGCGCGCGAGGCGAAGTTGCGGGTGAACAGGATGACGCCGGCGACGGCGTCGTGCTGCAGCCAGTCGCGCTCCTGCGCGGTGAGTTCGGTGCCGGCGATGCCGATGACGAGCATTGCGGTGGAAGCCTCATGGGCGGCGCCCGGGGGCGCGGGGCCTGCATTGTCGCAGATGCCCGTGCAGCCGTCAGACCGCGCCGTTCACACGGCGGCCGCGTYGCCTCAGAGCGATGCCAGCGCGCCGCGCACGTGGCGTGCGTGCGCGGACAGTGCTTCACGGGTCACCGTGTCCATCCGCGCCCACTGGCGATAGGGCAACGCCATGCGCGGGTTGCGTTCCAGCGAGGCGCGGTTGCGCTCCAGGAAATCCCAGTACAGCGCATTGAACGGACAGGCACGTGCGCCGGTACGCTGGCTGCGGTCGTACGGGCAACCCCGGCAATAGTCGCTCATGCGATCCAGGTACGCGCTGCCGCTGACGTACGGCTTGCTGGCCAGCAGGCCGCCATCGCCGAACTGGCTCATGCCCAGCGTATTGGGCAGCTCCACCCATTCGAAGGCATCGATGTAGACGCCCAGGTACCAGCGGTGCAACGCCTGCGGGTCCAGCCCTGCCAGCAGCGAGAAATTGCCGATCACCATCAATCGCTGGATATGGTGCGCATGCGCCTGCGACAGCGACTGGCCCACGGCCTCGGCCAGGCATCGCATGCGCACGCGCCCGGTCCAGAACCAGTTCGGCAGTGGCGTGTCGTGGCCGAAGTGGTTCATTGCCGCATAGTCCGGCATCTTGGCCCAGTAGACGCCGCGCACGTACTCGCGCCATCCCAGTATCTGGCGGATGAAGCCCTCGACGGACGCCAGCGGTGCGTGCCCCTCGCGCCAGGCCTCTTCCGCACGCGCGATCACCTCGGCCGGTCGCAGCATCTTGGTATTCAGCGCAAAGGACAGCAGCGAATGGAACAGCCGCGGCGCCCGCGTGCTCATGGCATCCTGGTACTGGCCGAACCACGGCAGCGCGTGGACGACGAATGCCTCCAGGTCGGCCAGCGCCTCGTCGCGATCGAGGGGCCACCTCAACGCACGGGCCTGCGGCTCGCCGAAGCTGGCGATGCCGGCCGCCTCGATGGTCGCCCACAGCCCGCGATGGTCGTGCGGCCGGCGCCAGTCCGCGGGTTCGGCAGGCGTGCCCGGCCAGGCCGCGCGGTTGTCGTGGTCGAAATTCCAGCGTCCTCCGGCGGGCGTGCCGTCGGGCTCCAGCAGCACGTGATGCTGTCGCCGCATGGCGCGATAGAAGGTCTCCATGCGCCACTGCCGTCGCGCTCCGAACTGCCGGGCGGCCTGGTCGCGGGCGGCCAGGAAGTGGACATCGGGTGCGCGTTCGACGGCCAGATCGAGCGACGCCGTCCACGCCAGGAGCTGGGCATCGAGACGCCACTCGTCCGCAGGCTGATAGGCGAAGGTGCTGGCACCATGGCGCGCGAGCAGCGCATCCAGGTTGCGGGTCAGGTGCTGGTGATTGCCGGGATCGTCGATCGCCACGTAGTGCACGCGGTGGCCAGCGGCGCGCAGGCGCGCGGCGAATGCGCGCATGGCGGCGAAGATCGCAAGGATCTTCTGCGCGTGATGCAGCACGTAGTCAGTTTCCTGCCGGATCTCCATCAGCACATGGACCACGCCCGGATCGAGGCGGGAAAACCAGAAGTGCTGCGGATCCAACTGGTCGCCGAGCACCAGCCTCAGCGTATGGGCCGGCGACGTGTCCTGCCCGGGCGGCATCATGCACGCGCCTTGCGCTGTCGCCGGCAGCGCTCAGAACAGTGGGCGACTTCGTCCCAGATTTCGCGCCACTTGCGCCGCCAGGTGAAGGGACGACCGCACGTGCGGCAGGGCTTGCTGGGCAGGTCGGATTTGCGGCGCATGGTCGGGACGGTGGCGTGTCACCGCTCGTACGTGGGCGCGCCACCGATGGATGCGGCAACGGCGGACTCACTCGCGCGGCCAGCGCCCATACGGGTGGCTGGCCAGCGCGAGGTTGTAATAGCGCGGATCGTCGGTGACCTCGGCGCCCAGCCAGCCGGGCCGCTCGAACGCCTCGTCGGCGTGGCCCAGCTCGATCTCCGCCACCACCAGGCCGGCGTTGTCGCCGAGGAATTCATCCACTTCCCAGAGATGTCCGGCATGCCGCACCAGGTGTCGATGCTTCTCGATCCGTCCGCCCACGCACAATGCGAGCAGCGCACGGGCATCTTCCACCGGAATGGCGTAATCGAACTCCTGCCGGGTTGGACCGAGTTCGCGCGACTTGAGGTTGAGGTAGGCTCCACCGCCCTGGATGCGCACCCGCACCGACGCCTTCTGTTCGCCGCGTTCGATCGCGCCGCTGTCGTTGARATAGCCCTGCGCCATCGGCACGACGTCATGCGCGGCCTCGCGCCAGGCATCGCTCGCGACCAGGAACTTGCGCTCGATCTCGATGCCCATCAGCGCCGCTCGAACAAGGCGATCGACTCGACGTGCGCCGTGTGGGGGAACATGTCCATGGCACCCGCCGACACCAGCGCATAACCCTGCTCGTTGACCAGGTAGCCGGCATCGCGCGCCAGCGAGCCCGGATGGCAGCTGACGTACACGATACGGTCGAACTGCTTCAGCGGCAGCTGCTGCAGCACCTCGATGGCGCCGGAACGCGGCGGGTCCAGCAGCAGCTTGTCGAAACCCTGCCGCATCCAGGCCGTGCCGCGCTGGTCCTGGGTCAGGTCGGCGGCATGGAACTGCGCATTCGCCAGGCCATTGCGCTGTGCATTCTCGCGCGCACGCGCCACCAGCCCGGCATCGCCTTCGACGCCGACCGCTTCGCCCACCCGGCGCGCCATCGGTAGCGTGAAGTTGCCGAGGCCGCAGAACAGGTCCAGCACGCGGTCCTGCGGCTGCGGATCGAGCAGGTCGAACGTGCGCGCGATCATCTTCTCGTTGAGCGCCGCGTTGACCTGGATGAAGTCCAGCGGACGGAATGCCAGCGACACGTCCCACGGCGCCAGCGCGAACGCCAGCTGCGGCGCCTCGGGCCACAGCGCATGCACGCTCTCCAGCCCGCCAGGCTGCAGGAAAATAGCGAAGCGGTGCGCGCGTGCGAAGGCGACGAGTTTCTCGCGGTCACCGTCGCTCAAGGGCTGCAGGTGGCGGAACACGAGGGCGACGCCACTGGCGCCTTCGCTGGCATCGCCGGCGATGAACTCGATCTGCGGGATGTGTTCGCGCGCGTCCAGGCTTTCGACCAGCGTGGCGAGATCGGCGACCTTGCCCCCGATCTCGGGAATGACGGTGTGGCATTCGCGCAGGTCGGCGACAAAGCGGGGATCCTGTTCGCGAAAACCGACCAGCGTCTTGTCCTTCTTGTTGACCCGGCGTACCGAGAACCGCCCCTTGCGCCGGTAACCCCAGCTGGCGCCGGTCAGGGGCGGCAGCACGGTCTTCGGTGCCACGTGCCCGATGCGTTCCAGGTTCTCCAGCAGCACGCGCTGCTTGGCTTCGATCTGGCGCGCTTCATCCAGGTGCTGCAATACGCAGCCGCCGCACGTGCCGAAGTGCGGGCAGCGCGGCGTCACGCGGTCGGGCGAGGCGTCGAGCACCTGGAGCGCCTTCGCCTCGTCGAAATGGCGGTTCTTGGCGGTCTGCTCGGCCATCACGCGCTCGCCGGGCAGGGCGCCCGACACGAAGACGGCCTTCCCCTCGCGACGGGCGACACCGCGGCCGTCGTGGGTCAGGTCGGTGATGAGAGCTTCGAAAGGGGTCTTGTCGATGCGGGGGGAGCGGGGTCGTGCCACGTGGCGTCAGGCTGCGTGTGTTTGGCGGGGCCGCATTGTCGCATGGCCACCGGCAGCGTCCGCCGACGCTAAGATGGGCCAGTCCCGCAGGAAGCCCGACCATGCCCGCCCTCCCCGGCACGATGCCGTCGATACTGCTGGTGGAAGACGATCCCGTCAGCGCCCTCTTCCTGTCGGCGGYACTCGAAGCGCTGCCCGCCCACGTGCGCGTCGCCGGCAGCTGCGCGGAGGCGCTGGCCTTCGAAGACGCGTTCCATGTCTGGCTCATCGATGCCAACCTGCCGGACGGTACCGGCACGGTATTGCTGCAGCACCTGCGCATGCGCGACGCGTCCGCGGTCGCGCTGTCGCATACGGCCGATACGACGCCCGCCATGCGCGACCGGTTGCTTCAGGCAGGCTTCGCCGATGTCCTGACGAAGCCGTTGGCCGCGCAGGCGCTGCGGGACGCCGTTCGCGCTGCGCTGGATCCGCGAGGAGGCGCTGCATCGCCGGACTGGGACGATACCGCGGCGCTCGGCGCGCTCGGTGGCAGCCATGCCCATGTGGCCCTGCTGAGGCAGCTGTTCCTGTCCGAACTGCCCGCCACCCGGTCGTCCTGCCTGGATGCCTTCGGACGTGGCGACCGCGCCGCGTTGTGCGCGCACTTGCACAGGCTGCAGGCCAGTTGCGGCTTCGCCGGCGCCACGGCGCTGTCGGGCGTCGCATCGCGCTGGCATGCGGCCCCCGGCGACGAAGGCCTGCGCGACGCGTTCGTCGCCGCCACCGATCGCCTGTTGGCGACCGGGTCCTGACGGCGTCAGTCGCTCGTGCGCTCGGCGCGCTTCAGCCGCCCCAGATCGCCGATCATCTCCCACGACTTCAGCCCGCGCGGCCCCAGGTGGTGCGCCAGTACCGATCGCATCGGCAGCCGCAGGCTGGCCAGGTCGTCGGGGGGCGGCGCGACATCATCGGCCAGCGCCAGCAACGCCCGACCGGTGGCCGTCTGGCTTCGCTCGTGGTGCCCGCGATCGCTGTGCAGGCGGCGCGGGCCATGCTCCGGATCAAGCCGGTAGCGTGCGGCGGGGTCGACCGGTTCGCCATCGCCATCGCAATCCAGGGCGAAGCCGAAGCCCAGCGCTTCGATCAGGTCGCGCTCGAAGCGCCGCAGCGACCACGCCAGCCCGTCGCGCTGGCGCAACTGCTCGCGCGTGCGGGCGTAGGCGTCGAACAGGTCGGGCAAGGGATCATGGCGAGGCGCGAGGCGCAGCACCACTTCATTGAGGTAGAACGCGGCCAGCATCGCGTCTCCGGCAGGCTGCGGGGCGGCATCGAGCGCTTCCGCACTGACCAGCCGGGCCAGTTCGCCACGCTGATCGCCCTCCAGACGGATCAATTGCAGGGGCTGCAGTGCCGCGCGCACCACGTGCTTCTTCGGGCCCTGTACTCCACGAGCGATCAGGCCCAGGCGCCCGTGGTCGCGACCGAAGACCTCGACCAGCAGGCTGGTTTCGCGCCAGGGACGCGCGTGCAGGACGAAGGCGGTGTCGCTCAGGCGCATGGAGCCGGGTGTCGCCGGAGGTTCACTCGTACCCGAAGGCCTTCAGCGCGGTCTCGTCGTCGGACCAGCCTTCGCGCACGCGTACCCAGGTTTCCAGGAAAACCTTGCGGCCGAACAGGTGCTCCATCTGCTGGCGCGCCTTGCTGCCGATGTCCTTCAGGCGCGCCCCACCCTTGCCGATCACGATGGCCTTCTGGCTTTCGCGTTCCACCCAGATCACCGCGCCGATGCGCGCCAGGTCGCCCTTCGGCGACGCCTCGGTGGTGAAATTCTCGATCTCGACGGTGGTGGCATACGGCAGCTCGGCGCCGAGCTGGCGCATCAGCTGCTCGCGTACGAGTTCGGCGGCGAGGAAGCGTTCGCTGCGGTCGGTGATCTCGTCCTCGCCGAACATCGGCGGCTGCTCCGGCAGCAGTGCCAGCACGTCCTTCACCAAGGCGTCCAGGCCATTCCGCTTCAACGCCGACACCGGATGCAGCGCCGCGAATTCGCGGCCCTGCCCGACCTCGGCGAGGAACGGCAGCAGCGCCGCCTTCTCCTTGATCCGGTCGACCTTGTTGACCACCAGCACCACAGGAATGCCGGCGTCGCGCAGGACGTTGTAGGCCMGCGTATCTTCCTCGTCCCAGCGGCCGGCCTCGACCACCATCAGGGCGGCATCGACCTCTTCCAGCGCACCGCGCGCGGCGCGGTTCATCACCCGGCTCATCGCCGACGCCGAGAACTTGCCCTGCTGCCTGTGCAGGCCGGGCGTATCYAGCAGCACGATCTGGCCGGCGGGACGGTCCTTGCCCGCAGCGAAGGTCGCGATGCCCAGCAGGCGGTGCCGCGTTGTCTGCGGCCGGTTGGACGTGATGCTGACCTTGGCGCCCACCAGCGCATTCGTCAGGGTGGACTTGCCCACGTTGGGGCGACCGATGACGGCGACGCTGCCGCTGCGGTAAGAGGAGGATTTACT
>NZ_JBGFFG010000161.1:0-7281 GCF_056175765.1 Pseudoxanthomonas sp. LjRoot204_2
TGTCGCCGGTGCGCGCGACGAAGACTTCGTGCTGATCGAGATCCTGTGGTCGGTCGGGCGCAGCGTGAAGGTGAAGAAGGCGCTGCTGGCCGACCTGATGGAGCGCCTGCAGGCGGCGGGGCGGAATCCCGAGAACGTCATGGTCTGCTTCAAGGAAACGACCTGGGAGAACTGGGCGTTTGCCGGTGGCCGCCTGGTCCACACCTGACGTCATTCAGCGCGGCGGCGCGGCCAGTTCCTTCGCGCTTAGGAATCCATTGCCGTCGGCATCCTGCCGCTTGAAGCGGTCGGCGAGCTGCGCCAGGTGTGCCTCGCGGGTGACCGGCTTGCCACGGCCACCGGGCAGCTCGTCGAGGGACAGCACGCCATCGCGGTTGCGGTCCATGCCCTCGAAGGCGTAGCTCATCCAGGCCTGGTACTCGATCAGGCTGACGCGGCCATCGCCGTCGGTATCCATGCGCGCGAGGTAATCGCCGGTGGCGGTGACCTGGGCCAGCGCGGCGACCGGCAGCAGGGCGAGGACCAGCAAGGAAGGCAGGAGGCGCATGCCGGCATTGTAGGGCCGCCAGGCGCGCCCGTTGACCACCATGATTCGGGTACGCTGCACCGGCAACCGCTCCCCCCTGCCCTGCGATGACTCCGTCTGCCTCCCCTGCCGCCACGACGCATGCGGCGCCGCTGTTCGAACTGGACCGCGCCACCGTCGTGCGGGGTGCCACCCGCGTCCTGCACGACCTGTCGCTACGCATCCCGCTGGGCCAGCACACGGCGCTCCTGGGCCCGAACGGGGGCGGCAAGTCGACCTTCATCAAGCTGATCAACCGCGAGCTGTACCCGCTCGCCCGTGAAGGCGATGCGCCGGTGAAGGTGTTCGGCCTGCGCCGGTGGAACGTCAACGAACTGCGCAACCGCCTGGGCGTGGTGACCAGCGACCTGACCCGCGACCTGCAGCAGATGCCTTACCTGCGCGCCGAAGATGCGGTGGTCACCGGCTTCTTCTCCAGCTTCATGGTCCCGCCGCACCGGCAGGTCGATGAGGGCATGCGCCGCCGTGCGCGCCGTGCGCTGGACGACGTGCGGGCGCTGTCGCTTGCCGACCGCCCGGTCGCCGAGCTGTCCACCGGCGAAATGCGGCGCGTGCTGATCGCGCGCGCATTGGTGCACGAACCGGAGGCGCTGCTGCTGGACGAACCGACCGCAGGCCTCGACGTGGTGGCGCGGCAACACTTCCTCGCGCTGATGCGCACGCTGGCGCAGCGCGGCATCACGCTGGTGCTGGTGACGCACCATATCGAAGAGATCATTCCCGAGATCGACCGCGTGCTGCTGTTGCGCGATGGCGTACTCCACGCCGACGGCGATCGCGCGGCCACGCTGACCGACGCCCACCTCAGCCATGCCTTCGGCGGGCCGGTGCGCGTGCGCCACGAAGGCGGCTTCTACCGTGCGGAGCCGGACCATGCCTGAGTTGCCCGAGGTTGAAACCACCCGCCGCGGGCTGGCACCGCACATCGAAGGCCGGCGCATCAGGTCGGTGACGCTGCGCCGGCCGGACCTGCGCTGGCCGATCCCGCCCGACATCACCCGGGCATTGCCCGGACAGCGCATCGACGCGGTGCGCCGTCGCGCGAAGTACCTGCTGATGGACACGGCGGCGGGCAGCGCGCTGCTGCACCTGGGCATGTCGGGCAGCCTCCGCGTCCTGCCGGCGGCGACACCGGTGACCGCGCACGACCACGTGGACATCGCGCTGGACGGGGCGGAAGGGCGCGTGCTGCGGTTCAACGATCCGCGCAGGTTCGGCTGCCTGCTGTGGCAGCCGGTCGGCGAGATCCATCCCCTGTTGCAGGGGCTGGGACCCGAGCCGCTGTCGGACGCTTTCGACGGCGACTACCTGTTCGCGCTGAGCCGTGGCCGCAAGGCCCCGGTGAAGACCTTCCTGATGGACCAGGCCGTGGTGGTGGGCGTGGGCAACATCTACGCGGCCGAGAGCCTGTTCCGCGCCGGCATCTCCCCGCTCCGCGCCGCGGGCAAGGTCTCGCGGGAGCGGTACGTGGCGCTGGCCGGGGCCGTGAAGGAGATCCTCGCATACGCCATCACCCGGGGCGGCACCACGCTGCGCGACTTCCTGAGCCCGGACGGGGCGCCGGGCTACTTCGAGCAGGAACTGTCGGCCTACGGACGCGGCGGCGAACCCTGCCCGCGCTGCGGCCGGCCGATGAAGCACGCCAGCATCGGCCAGCGCGCGACCGTGTGGTGCGGCCACTGCCAGCGCTGACCCTGGAACGCGGCGTCGCTGCCCTCACGTCCTGTGAGAGAAATGACGTTATATTCGCGCCCTTGGCTCGTGGGGAAGACGGATGGCCGACGCACCTGACATCACCTTGTGGCTGGACTCGGCCCGGAGCGGCGATCGCGCCGCGCTGGACCGCGTGCTGGCCACGCTGTACCAGGAACTGCACACCATGGCGCGCCGCCAGCTGTCCGGCCAGCACGGCTACACGCTGGACGCCACTGCACTGGTGCACGAGTCGTACCTGAAGTTGCTCGGCTCTACCGGCACGGCCAAGTTCGAGGACCGTGCGCACTTCTTCGCCTATGCCGCCTCGTCAATGCGCAGCGTGGTGGTCGACTACGCGCGCAGCCGGCTGGCCCGCAAGCGCGGCGGCGACCTCAAGCGCGTGGCGGACATCCCGGAAGAGGTGGAAGGCAACCTGCGCCTGGACGAGGACATGCTGGCGCTCAACGATGCGCTGGAGAAGCTCGCCGCCGCGGACGAGCGCCTGGCCCAGGTGGTGGAGATGCGGTATTTCGCCGGCCTGTCGGAACTGGAAATCGCCGAGCTGCTGCAGCGCTCCGAGCGCAGCATCCGCCGCGACTGGCAGAAGGCGCGGCTGTTCCTGCTATCGGCGATGGCGGATACCTGAGGCAGGCACGCCCGCGCCGCAACGATGGACGTCGAACGCTGGAAACGCCTGTCACCGTTGCTCGACGTCCTGCTGGAGCTGGAGCCGGAGGCGCGCGCGGACCAACTGGAGATCCTGCGCGCGGATGATCCCGACACCGCGCGCGAGCTCGAGGCGCTGCTCGCGCTGGAAGAGGAAGGCGACGGCTTCATCGACCAACCGCTGGTCGACAAGCCCGGCCAGCTGAAACCCGGCATGCGGGTCGGCCCCTACCAGCTCGAGTCCCTGCTGGGCGAAGGCGGGATGGGCCTGGTCTGGCTGGCGACCCGCGCGGATGGGCTGTACAAGCGCCGGGTCGCGCTGAAGCTGCTGCGCCCCGGGCTGGCCGACCCCAACCTGCGGCTGCGTTTCACCCGCGAGCGCGAGATCCTCGCACGCCTCGAACACCCCAACATCGCGCGCCTGCTCGATGCCGGCATCGGCAGCGAGGGCCAGCCCTACCTGGCGCTGGAATACGTCGAGGGCGTGTCGATCACCGATTACTGCCAGGCCAACAACGTGGGCCTGGAAGCGCGGCTCGCGCTGTTCCTGCAGGTCTGCGAGGCCGTCAGCCACGCACACGCGAACCTGATCGTCCACCGCGACCTCAAGCCGTCCAACATCCTGGTCACGCCGACCGGCGACGTGCGCCTGCTGGACTTCGGCATCGCCAAGCTGCTGGACGATCCCGAACCGGTGCCCGTGCATCCGCGTACCGAAGTCCGCGCCTTCACCCTGCATTACGCGGCGCCGGAACAGGTGCGCGGCGAACTCGTCACCACCATGACCGATGTGTATTCGCTCGGCGTGGTGCTGTACGAACTGATCGCGGGAACCAAACCCTACCGCCTGCGCCGGCAGACCGACGCCGAGTGGGAGCAGGCCATCCTTGCGGTGGAACCGCTCAAGCCTTCCGTCGCCACCCTGCGCACCACCGACGGCAGCCGCAGCCGTTGCCCGGACGCGCGGCGCACGTCGCGCAAGCTGTCGGGCGACCTCGACAATATCACGCTGAAAGCCCTGCAGAAGTTGCCGGAGCAGCGCTATGCCTCGGTAGAGGCGCTGTCGCAGGACCTGCGGCGGCACATCGAGGGCCGTCCGGTGCACGCGCGTGCCCAGAGCATGGGCTATCGGATGAACAAGTATCTGGTGCGCCACCGCTGGGCACTGGGCACGGGCCTGGCGGTGGCGACCGTGCTGGTGGCGGCGCTGGCGGCCAGCGTGTGGCAGGGCCGGCAGGCGATGCGCGAAACCGCGCGCGCGCAGGCGATGCAGGATTTCGTGATCGGCCTGTTCGACAACGCGGCCGCCTCGCAACAGGGCAGCACGTTCGATGCGCGCGAACTGCTGGCCGCGGGCGAGCGCCGCGGCGAACGCGAACTCGCCGCCCAGCCGCGTGCACAGGCCGAGCTGCTCGGGGTGATCGCGCGCCTGCGCCTGGGCCTGGGCGACTACCACGAGTCCCTCGCGCTGCTGGAGAAACAGTCGCGCGTGCTGGCGGTGACGGACGATGCGCCCGACAGCCWGCGCCTGCAGGCCGCGACGCAGCACGGCCGCGTGTTGCGCCTGCTGGGACGCTCCCGCCAGTGCGTGCAGGTGATGGTGCCGATGGAAGCGCGCCTGCCCTCGCTCGCATCGCGCCTGCCGCTGCGGGTCGCGGAATTCCAGTCGCAGAACGGACGCTGCCGCGCCGACGCCGGCGAGAAGCAGCTCGCCCGGCAGATGTTCGACCGCTCGCTGGACATCCGCCGCAACCTGAAGGACGAAGCCGGCGTCGCCGAGAACATGCGCGACCTGGCCCAGCTGGACGTGGAACTGGGCAACGCGGACGCGGGTGCGCGCGGTTATCTCGCCGCCCTGGCGCACCTGGAAGCGCACGGCCATGCGCGGCACCCGCTGGCCATCGAGATCCAGCGCAGCCTGGCGCTTCTGTATCGCAACCGCGGCGACACCGAGGAGGCGCTTGCAGCGTTCCGGCGCGCCCGCGCACTGTCCGAGGATATCCATGGACCGCGCCATCCCCTGACCCAGGCCCTGCGGCGTCATATCGCGGCGGTGCAGGTGGACATGGGTCAGCTGCGCGAGGCCGACGAAGAGCTGCATCGCCTGCATGCGATGACGCTGGAATCGCTGGGCCCCCATCATCGCGATACGGCCTCGAGCTGGAATTCCATGGGCATTATCGCGTGGGAGCGCGGCGACAACGAAACCGCGGTCGCCGACGTGGCCCGCGCCGTGGCCATCTGGCGCGAGACGGAAAGCCTGCAGATCCTGCCGGGAGGCCTGTTCAACTACGGCATGGTGCTCTACAGCGCCGGGCGTTACGACGAGGCGTTGGCCGCGCTCGAAGAGTCGCGGCAGATGCGGGTGACCACGATCGGCGCCAGCCACGCGCTGATCGGCGAGACCGACCGCATGATCGGCGAAGTGCTGGCCGCGAAGGGCGACCTGAAGGGCGCCACCGAGCGCTTCGATAGGGCGGTACGGCTGACCCGGGTGGGGTTCGGCCCCGATCACCCGCGCACCTGGTTCGCGGAACTGTCGATGGCGCGCCAGCTCACGCGCCTGCACCGGCCGCAGGACGCCATCGCCCCCCTGCAGGCGCTCGCCGTGCACGAGGGTGGGGGCAGCGAAGCGCCCAAGCTGCGCTGGCTGGCGCGCGCCTATCTGGCGGAGGCGCGCTGCGGCCTGGGCGAAAAGGAGCGCGCGCGCCGCGAGCTGGATGCGCTGGCCGGCGAACTGCGCATCGCCCTGCCCGACGGCGGCATCATCCCGCGCGAAGTGGCGGGACTACGCGACGCCTGCCGCTGACGCCCGCGTCAGCCCAGCGGAAGATCGGGCTGCAGCGGATCGATGCGTCCTTCGCCGCGCGCGATCTTCTTGAACTCSGCGCGGCTGACCGACACRTAGCGYTCRTTGCCGCCGATCTCCACCTGCGGRCCGTCCTGCACCGCCCGCCCCTGCTCATCGACGCGCACGGTCATGGTGGCCTTCTTGCCGGTGTGGCAGATGGTCTTGATCTCGCTCATCTCGTCGGCCCACGCCAGCAGGTACTGGCTGCCTTCGAACAGCTCGCCCCGGAAGTCGGTGCGCAGTCCGTAGCACAGCACCGGGATGCGCAGTGCGTCCACCACTTCACTGAGCTGCCAGACCTGCGCCCGCGTCAGGAACTGGGCCTCGTCCACCAGCACGCAGTCGAGCTTGCCGTTCACCGCGATGTCGTCGCGTATCCGCCGCTCGAGATCGTCGTCGCGCTCGAACGCCACCGCGTCGGCGCGCAACCCGATCCGCGACGCCACCACGCCGGTACCGGCGCGATCGTCCAGCCGCGGGGTCAGGATCGCCACGCGCATCCCGCGCTCACGGTAGTTGTGCGCGGACTGCAGCAGCGTGGTGGTCTTCCCGGCATTCATCGCCGAGTAGTAGAAGTAGAGCTTGGCCATGGCGCGGATTCTACCGCGCGGCTTAACGGTCGTCGGTGCCCGCCGGCTCCGTGGGAACGTTCTCCAACTCCCCCACTTTCACTCTTCCCTTCAGCGGCGCTTTCCAGATCGCGTCCTGCAATCGCCAGTACTGATCGGGCTGCCAATACTTGGGGGCGTAATACTGGTCGCCCGTCAGTGTCATCCCGGTGCCGGCCAGCGGACCGGTGTGCGGGATGATGGTGAGATTGCCGACGTAGCCCACGCGACTTCCGGTGACGTTCCGTTTCGCGCGGCGCAGGACCTTCTCCAGTCGCGGCTTGGCGACGTCGTCGCCGTACTCGGCCAGGATGGCCTGGCCGCGCGCGATGGCGTCGCGCCGCTCATCATCGTTCAAGTCGGACCACATGCCTTCGCGCCTTACCAGGAAGTCGTGGTAATGGCGCTCGGCCGCGATGTCCATCCAGGCGTAGGCGAGCGGTCGATCCACGGCAACGCCGATACCGCTCCAGTACATCTCGGCGATGATCGCCTGCGACGCCTTGTCGGCATGGCTCGCCGCGCGCTTGAACTCGTTCATCGCGATGGCGTAGTCCTTGCGGTCGTACGATCGCACGCCCTCGGCACGCCAGCGAAGATCGGGGTGTGCGGCCAGGAAGCCTTCGGTCAGCACGGCCGGATCGATCTGCGCGTCCTGGGCGATGGCCGCCGACACCGGCATGGCGAGGAAGACGAGGAGCGCCAGGCGGTTGAGACGGTTCATGGGGCGGCCTGTGCAGGAGGGCGGATGCAGGCCATGCTAGGAGAAGCCGGGCGCCGTTGTCTGTAAACTGATGGCCTACGCCGAAGTACGCCCCATGCACGGTCTCAACCCCCCCCAACGCGCTGCCGTCCTTCACAGCAAGGGCCCCTTG
>NZ_JBGFFG010000162.1:0-7269 GCF_056175765.1 Pseudoxanthomonas sp. LjRoot204_2
CGGCTGGTCGACGACATCGAGAACGGCAAGCCCTATCCGGGCTTCCGGCGCGCGCACAGCAAGGGCATGTGCGTGTCCGGCCATTTCGTCCCGACGCCGCAGGCCGCTGCGCTGTCGCGTGCCCGCGTCTTCGCCCAGCCGAGGACGCCGGTGCAGGGGCGCCTGTCGATCGGTGGCGGCGATCCCTTCGGCGCCGAGGCGCAGGCGCGCGTGCGCAGCTTGGCGCTGTCGTTGCGGACGGACGACGGGCAGGAATGGCGGATGGCGATGAACAGCTTCCCGTTCTTCGCGGTGGCCACGCCGGCTGGCTTCCATGCACAGATGCTGGCATCGCGCCCCGATCCGGCCACCGGCAAGCCCGACCCGGCGAAGATGGCGGCGTTCCTCGCGCAGTATCCGGAAGCCGCCCGCTTCCAGGCCTGGGCGAAATCCGCGCCGTGGTCGAGCAGTTGGGCGAACACGGACTACAACGGCGTGAACGCCTTCCGATTCATCGATGCACAAGGCCGCTCGCGCTTCGTGCGGTGGTCGATGCGACCGCAGGCCGCGTTCGAACCGTTGGCCGACACCGCACGCCGGCAGGCCGAAGCGGATTACCTGCAACGCGAACTGCAGGGACGGCTCGCCCGGGGCCCGCTGCGCTGGGACATGGTGGTCACGGAAGCGGTGGCCGGCGATCCGGTCGATGACCCGTCGCAGCCGTGGCCGGCGTCGCGGCCGCAGCAGGTGGTCGGCACGCTGGTGCTGGACCGCAGCGAGGCCCAGGCCACTGGCGCATGCCGCGACGTGAACTACGACCCCACCGTGGTGCCGGACGGCGTGGCGCTGTCCGGCGACCCCATCCTCGCTGCACGCGCCGCTGCGTACAGCGTGTCGTTCAATCGTCGCGAGCGCGAGACTGCGCGCGGCGACATCGCGACGCCGCCGTCCGCATCGGACGCGGAGGTGGGCCGGTGAACCGTCACGGCCATTTCGATGCGGTCGCGCGCCTGCTGCACTGGGGCATGGCGGTCCTGATCCTGACGATGCTGTTCGTCGGCGTCGGCATGGTCGCGTCGCTCGCCTGGCGGCCGGCACTGGTCGACCTGCATCGCCCGCTGGGCATCGCCGTGCTGGTGCTGGCGTTGGTCCGCCTGCTGTACCGCTGGCGCCACCCGCCACCTCCCCTGCCCGCTTCGCTTTCCCGCCCGCAGGCGCTCGCGGCGAAGGGGTCGCACGTCGCGCTGTATGCGGCCATGCTGGCCATGCCGCTGCTCGGTTGGGCGATGCTGTCGGCCGGCGGCTATCCGGTCCGCATGACCGCCACCTGTTCGCTGCCACCGATCCTTCCGCACGATCCCGCCCTGTACAGCGCCCTGC
This sequence comes from Pseudoxanthomonas sp. LjRoot204_2, assembly GCF_056175765.1. Taxonomy (NCBI): domain Bacteria; kingdom Pseudomonadati; phylum Pseudomonadota; class Gammaproteobacteria; order Lysobacterales; family Lysobacteraceae; genus Pseudoxanthomonas; species Pseudoxanthomonas sp. LjRoot204_2. The sequence continues at coordinate 1,360 of NZ_JBGFFG010000162.1, forward strand.
GACAGGCTCATGGCGTGCTGGGCTATGCGCTGTTCGCGCTGATCCTGCTGCACGCGGCGGCAGCGCTCCACCATGCCTGGGTGCATCGCGATGGCGTTTTCGAGGCCATGGCGCGCGCAAGACCCCGTGGGCCGGCGACGCCCGATAGCCAGCCGCCCGAGCCGCCGGCGCCGGCCGCCTGAGTGACGGACCCGACACTCCATCCGCGCGGCAATGCGCATCGTGGTCGATGGCCGGACCGCCGCGCGTGCTGATCGCGTTCAACAAACCCTTCAACGTGCTCTGCCAGTTCACCGACCGCAGCGATCCGCCGCGGCGGACACTGGCGGAATTCGGCCTGCCGCCGCGCGTCTATGCGGCGGGTCGGCTGGATTACGACAGCGAAGGCTTGCTGCTGCTCACGGACGATGGCGCGTTGGCGAACCGGCTGACCGATCCGCGCCACAAGCAACCGAAGACGTACTGGGTGCAGGTTGAAGGCTCGCCCACCGAAGATCAGCTGGACGCGTTGCGTCTTGGCGTGGTGTTGAACGATGGACCGACGCGACCTGCGCTGGTCGAGCGTCTGGATGACGCGCCGGCGTTGTGGCCGCGCGATCCGCCCGTGCGCTTCCGCAAGTCGGTACCGGATGCGTGGCTGTCGGTCACCATCACCGAAGGTCGCAACCGCCAGGTCCGGCGTATGACGGCGGCCGTCGGCCTGCCCACGCTGCGACTGGTGCGTACGTCGATGGGCGATACCCGACTGGGTGACCTGATGCCGGGCATGTGGCGCCCGCTGTAACGCGGGCGCCAAGCCATCAGACATCAGCTCTCGGCGGTGCGCGCCGTGCTGCGCGGCTTGCGCGGCGTTCCGGTCTTGCGTGCCGTGGAGGTCTTGGCCGTGCCATTGACCTTGCGCGCTTCAACGCGGCGCGACTTGCCTTCGATCGCACCCGTGGCCTGGTCCTGCTTGCGCTTGCGGTAAGCGACCAGGGCCAGCAGCCCGACGCCGATACCGGTGGCCACGGCGACGGCAGGATTGCGACGCACGAAGCCCACGGCCAGCCTGCCGCCGGTCTTCGCCACGCCGAGCGCGGCGCCGGTCTGCAGCAGCTTGTCGGCGCTGGGAACCGCATGCTTGAGGCTGGTACCGGCCTGGCTGGCCAGCTCGAGTGCGCGATCGGTGATGGTGGTCAGCTTGCTCATGGCGTCTTCCCTGAAAGGGGTGGGGAGGACGCCAGTGTCCGGCGCTGGATGTTTACGTGGTGTTAGTTCCGCTGCCCCGCGCTGGCCGCCGGCTGAACGTGATGCGCGTAAAGCACGCGAACGAGAGGCGGATGCGCGAGGCCGTGCGATGAGGCGAGCTTCATGCGGTCGTGCGCATGGCGCACGCTACGTACCGCGCGGCTTCGCCCGATGGGTCGCCTGGGCGCTCCAGGGATCGTCGGGCCACGGATGCTTCGGGTATCGCCCCTTCATCTCCTTCTTCACCTCGGCGTAGGTCGAGTTCCAGAAGTTGCGCAGGTCGGAGGTCACCTGCAGGGGTTTGCCGCCCGGTGAGAGCAAATGCAGCAGGACGGGCACGCGGCCGTCCGCCACGCGCGGGGTATCGGCCAGGCCGAACAACTCCTGCAGCTTCACCGCCAGCACCGGCGGCTGGCCGTGCGCATACTCGATGCGGCGCTCCATGCCCGACGGCACGGTGATCCGCGTGGGTGCGAGCGCATCGATGCGCTGGCGCAGCGACCAGTCGAGGCCGGACTTCAGCGCGTTCGCCAGATCGTCCTCGCCCAGCGCATCCAGCCGCGTCTTGCCAGCGAAGGCGGGCTTCAGCCAGGTATCGAGCGTCGCCATCAATGCGTCGTCGGACAGGTCGGGCAGGCCGAGGTCGGGCATCCACTCGCGCAGGCAGCGCACGCGTTCGCGCCATTGCTGCAGCGATTCGGGCCACGGCAACGCGTCCAGACCGAGGTCGCGCACCGCATCGGTCAGCGCGGCGGCGGCGAGCACGGGATCCACGCGTCCGGCAGGCCGCGCGTCGAACACGATCTGGTCGAAGCGCGATTCGCGTTGCGCCGACAGCGCGCGCCGCGACGCATCCCAGCGGACGGTGTCCTCGGTGACGAAGCGATCGGCGAAGTCGCGTCGCAGTCGCCGTTCGTCCAGCGGCGCGGCCCGCTGCACAAGCGCGTCGCGCGCTTCATGGCGAAGCTCGCTGACCACGATCCACGGCTCGCCGACCATCGCACTGTCGTCGAACAGCCGTGCGCTGCGTCCGTTCGCCAGCAGGTAGCGCCGCGCGTCCTGGGGATGCTGGAAACCGATGCGGTCCGGAAACGCATGCATCAGCACGTCGCCCAGGCGATGCGCTTCAACGGAGGATGGCGGCGCTGCGTTCTCACGCACGCGGCGGCGCCACTGCTTCGCGGCGGCTTCGATCGCGGCCAGGCCGGAGCGGTTCGCGTCCTGCGGCGCGCGGCCGCTGCGGAACGCCGCCAGGGCGCGCCAGCGCGCGGCCAGCGCATCGCCGCCCATCCGCAGTGGATCGCGCGCTTCGACCAGCGCGGCGAGGTCGCAGGCGAGCGCGCGGTCCTCGCCCTCGCCTGCCGACAGCAACATCGCCGCGAGCCGCGGATGCGTGCCGAGCGCGAGCATGCGCTTGCCCAGCGGTGTGATGGCGTTCGTCGCCGTCAGTGCGCCGAGGCGGCGCAACAGGTCGCGCGCGGCGTTCATCGCGCCGGGCGGCGGGGCATCGACGAAGCGCAGGTCGTCGCTGCCCCATGCGGCCAGCTCCAACGCCAGCGCGCCGAGTTCGACCAGCGCGATCTCCGGCCGCCGTTGCGGATCCAGCCGCTGCGACTGCGGCCACAGGCGATACGCCCACCCTTCGGCCACGCGACCAGCGCGACCGGCGCGCTGGTCGGCGGAGGCCTGCGAGATGGTCGTCACTTCCAGTCGCGAGAAGCCGCTGTTCGGGTCGTATGAAGGCTCCCGCGCCTGTCCGCTGTCGACCACCACGCGCACCCCGGGCAGCGTCACCGACGATTCGGCGACGTTGGTCGCCAGCACGACGCGGCGTCGGCCCTGTGGATCCGGCTGCAACGCTTCGGACTGTTTCTCCACTGGCAATTCGCCATGCAGGGCGAGGACGACGAAGTCCTCTTTTCCTTCTCCCCTCGGGAGAAGGTGCCCGGAGGGCGGATGAGGGGCGAGCGCAGTCCTGTTGCCGGCCCCATCGCGACTTTCGTTACCCCTCTCCCCAACCCCTCTCCCGGTGGGAGAGGGGCTCAACATCGCCTCCAGCCGCGCGATCTCGCGCTGGCCCGGCAGGAATACCAGCACATCGCCGGGATGCGATTGCACCGCATGCTCGACGGCGCGACGTACCTGGACCTCCAGCGCCTCGTCGCGGCGCGCGGGGAAGTGCGCGACCTGGACCGGGAAGCCGCGGCCTTCGCTGCTCAGCCGTGGCGCATCGAGGAACCGCGCCAGCTTCTCGCCGTCGAGCGTGGCGGACATCACGACGATGCGCAGGTCCTCGCGCAGCTGCGCCTGCACGTCCAGCGCGAGCGCCAGACCGAGGTCGCCCGCCAGGTGGCGTTCGTGGAATTCGTCGAACAGGATCGCACCGACGCTCTCCAGCATCGGATCGTCCTGGATCATCCGGGTCAGGATGCCTTCGGTGACCACTTCGATCCGCGTGTCCGGCCCGACCTTGTTCTCGAAGCGGATGCGGTAGCCCACCGTCTCGCCGACGGCTTCGCCGCGTTGCTTCGCCATGAAACCGGCCGCCGCGCGCGCCGCCACGCGGCGGGGTTCCAGCATCACGATCTTGCGGCCCTGCAGCCACGGCTCGTCCAGCAGCGCCAGCGGGACCTGCGTGGTCTTGCCCGCACCGGGCGGGGCTTCCAGCACCAGGCGCGGATGGTCGGACAGGCTGCGGACGATGTCCGGCAGCAGTGGGGTGATCGGGAACGTGGGTGATGGCATGCGGTGGGAAGGATAAGGCTTTCCCGGTCGAACTCTTGCACCTGGATGTGGGAGCGACGTAAGTCGCGATGAATCACCGCGGAAGCCGCATCGCGACTTACGTCGCTCCCACATCGCACATCCCAGAACCCAGCGCCTACACCGGCTAAAATGCCGCCATGGATCTCATCGACATCGGCGCCAACCTCACCCACGAAAGCTTCGACCACGACCGCAACGCGGTGCTCCAGCGCGCGCGCGAAGCCGGCGTGGTGCAGCAGGTGGTCACCGGCGCCAGCCGCGAGCATTCGCCGACGGCCCTGCGCCTGGCGCAGGCGCATCCGGGCGAGCTGTTCGCCACGGCAGGCGTGCACCCGCACCACGCCACCGAGTACACCGACGAATGCGACGCCGAGATGCGCGCGCTGCATGCGCATACCGAGGTCGTCGCGGTGGGCGAATGCGGACTGGATTACTTCCGCGATTTCTCGCCGCGGCCGGCGCAACGCAAGGCGTTCGAGCGGCAGCTGCAGATCGCGGTGGACACCCGCAAGCCGCTGTTCCTGCACCAGCGCGACGCGCACGACGACTTCGTGGCGATGATGAAGAACTTCGACGGCCAGCTCGGCCCGGCCGTCGTGCACTGCTTCACCGGCACGAAGAAGGAACTGTTCGACTGCCTGGACCAGGACTGGTACATCGGCATCACTGGTTGGCTGTGCGACGAACGCCGCGGCCTGCACCTGCGCGAGCTGGTGAAGAACATCCCGGCGAACCGGCTGATGATCGAGACCGACGCGCCCTACCTGCTGCCGCGCACGGTGAAGCCGCAGCCCTCGCATCGCCGCAACGAACCGATGTACCTGGCCCACATCGTGGCCGAGCTGGCGCGCGACCGCGGCGAGGACATCGAGGTCACCGCCGCCGCCACGACGGCGACGGCGCGCGCGTTCTTCCGGCTGCCGGAAGGCGCCTGAGCAGGACCGCGTCAACCGACCTTGGTGTCCTCAGACTTGGCCTGCTGCATGGCCTCGGGTTCGAGCTCTTCGGCACTGCGGTTGAGGCGGACGAACACGCCCCACGCCACCAGCAGCAGCGCCGCCGAGCCGCCGATCGCGAAGACGTAAGGCAACTGCCGGGGATCTTCGTGCATCAGTTCGAACGCGGCGACCAGCGTCTCGATGGACAGTGCGATGACGATGACGACGAGGAAGCGCGACAGGTAACGCCGCACGCGTGTGGGACCACTGACTTTCACGTCGCGCTGCACTTCTTCTTCGAACACCGTCTGCGCCAGCTCCAGCGCGACCAGCCCGATGGTCAGCATGCCGATGCTCTCGAGGATGTTGTCGAAACGGCCGCGCAGGCCGGCGTCGTTGCCCGCGATGACCACGCCATGCCACAACTCGCTCGCGGCCAGGACGACGAGCGCGATGGCGGCGGCGAAGAACAGGGCGATGATGGCCAGGTGGCCGGCGAGGAACAGCTTGTGCAGGTGCTTCATGGCGACGCCCCGGAGCGGTGGCGAAGCATGGAGGCAGACAGCGTCAGGGCGGCGTGAAGCCGGGAGCGGACGCTCTCCCCTCGCGTGGCAGGTTCAACCCGCGCAGCTGCGTCCTTCTCCGGCCCCCCACAGCGATGCCAGTCCCTGCCGATAGTCGGCGTGGCGCGGCCGCCAGTGCAGCGCTTCCCGGGTCTGCTGCGCGTCGATGCGCTTGCTTGCCCCGTAGAAGCGACGCAATGCCGGTGATGCGCGTTCGGCGTCGTAGGGTTCGGCCGGCGGCAACGGCAGGCCGCTGAGCGCGGCGGCGTGGGCCAGCACCTCCTGCGGCGGTGCCGGCAGCTCGTCGGCGATCAGGTAGGTCGCGTCCGGCGTGCGCGTATGCCATAGCGAAGCGGTGATCGCGTCGCAGGCGTCATCGACATGGATGCGGTTGAACACTAGGCCGGGCTTCACCC
>NZ_JBGFFG010000163.1:0-7247 GCF_056175765.1 Pseudoxanthomonas sp. LjRoot204_2
GGCCAGGCGCGTCTACGAACGCATCATCCACGGCAACGAGATCCAGCCGGTCAACTATCTCGCCAAGGGTGTCCGGGTCGCCGAGGCGGTCGCCCGCATCGCCATCCGTGATGGCGCCGGCCGGCTGCGCGGCTGGGGCACCGGCTTCCTGGTGGCGCCCGGCGTGCTGATCACCAATCACCACGTCGTGCCGGATTCCACCACGGCAGCGACCTCGCAGGCGCACTTCCGCTACGAAACCGACCTGTACGACCAGCCGATGGCGCCGCAGGTCTTCGCGCTGGAGCCGCAGCGCCTGTTCTTCGCCGATGAAGCCCTGGATTTCGCCGTGGTGGCGGTGGCGCCGCGGTCCGACAACGCCGACAGCACGCTGGATGCCTTCGGGTTCCTGCCGTTGATCGGCGTCACCGGCAAGGTGGCCGATGGCGAATGGCTGACGGTGGTGCAGCATCCGAACGGCGAGCGCAAGCAACTCTGCGTGCGCGAGAACAAGCTGCTCAAGCGCACCGACGACGTGCTCTGGTATTCGACCGACACGCTGGGCGGATCGTCCGGATCGCCGGTGTTCAACAACGACTGGCACGTGGTGGCGCTGCACCACTCCGGCATCCCGGAGACGCGCGACGGCCAGATGCTGACCCACGACGGACAGCCGTTCGACCCTGCGCGCCATGCCGAGTCGGACATCAAGTGGATCGCAAACGAAGGCATCCGCGTGTCGCGCATCGTCGACACCTTGCGCGGCGCACTGCCCGCGCATCCACTGCTGCAGCCCATGCTGCGCGCCGATCCCGATTACACCCGGCTGCAGCTCGATGCCGCCGCGCCCAGACCCTTTTCTTCCGCCGAACCGCCGGAGTCCGCCATGAGCACGCCGTCATCCCGCTACGTCACCGTGACCCTGGCAGTGGATCCACGCGGCTCGGTCAGCATCGCCCGGCAGGGTACCGGTGCCGACGAATCCACCTTCGCGCTGCGCGAGGCCAGCCGTGCGCCGGGGACGCCGGTCTCGGAAAGGGAACTCCCCTTCGATGATGCCTATGCCGATCGCAAGGGATACCGCGCCGATTTCCTCGGTCGCGAGGAACGCCTCGTTCCGCTCCCGCGCCTGTCGCCCGCGTTGCAGGCGGCCGCCGCCAGGCTGATCGTGCAGAAGGGTGCCGGCAAGGACGACTGCGTCCTGAAGTACCACAACTTCAGCGTGGTGATGCATGCCGAACGCCGCTTCGCCATCTACACCGCGGCCAACCTCGACGCCGCCCATCGCTACCACATGACCCGGCCGGCCGATGTGTGGCGGTTCGATCCGCGCATCGCCGAGAAAGCGCAGGTCGGCAACTTCTACTACCGCAACAACCGCTTCGACCGCGGTCACCTGACCCGTCGCGAAGACCTGGAGTACGGCGCCACCCGCAAGGCCGCGCTGCTGTCGGCGGCCGACACCTGCCACTGGACCAACTGCACGCCGCAGCACGAGCGTTTCAACAAGAATCCTGCACTCTGGCACGGCCTGGAGCGCTACATCCTGGAACAGACCGCTGGCGAGGATGACGAACTGCGCGTGCAGGTCTTCACCGGTCCGCTGCTGGAGGAAGACGACCCGGTCCACGACGCTTTCCCGACCATCCAGTATCCGGTGCGTTTCTGGAAGGTGGTGGTCGCCAAGCGCAGCGATGGCCAGCTCTCCGCCACGGCTTACCTGCTGGACCAGAGCGACGTCATCGCCGAGCACGGCATCGAGGCCGCGCCGCAGGCGCCGTACGGTGCTTACGGCACCTTCCAGGTAAAGATCTCGGAGATCGAGCGCCTGACCGACCTGCAGTTCGGGTACGGCAAGGCGGGCCTGCTGCGCAACCTGGATCCGCTGGAATCGCCACGCCGTCGCGGATCGCGCAGCCGGGTGCGCATGCAGGAGTCGGCCGTCGCGGGCGGACAGCCCGCCGGCTACCACGCGCTGGACGGACTGCCGTCCATCATCCTGGACGCGTGACCGCGCAGCCGGGGCGCGCGGATCCGCGCGCAGTCACGCCATGCAGTCCCGCGCACGCGCCAGCAGCAGCGCCYGCTCGCGYGCGTTGCGCGTCAGCGWGGCGGCGCGSTCGAACTCCCTGCGCGCTTCGTCGCGACGATCCAGCTTGAACAGCAGGTCGCCCCGCACGCTGGGCAGCAGGTGGTATTGCTTCATCGCCGGCTCGTCCAGCAGACGGTCAACCAGCGGCAATGCGCTCGCGGGCCCGGTCGCCATCGATACCGCCACCGCGCGGTTGAGCTCGACCACGGGCGATGGACTGACCTGGGCCAATACGGCATACAGGGTCGCGATGCGGACCCAGTCCGTCGCGTCGGCCGTGCGTGCCCGCGCGTGGCAGGCGGCGATGGCGGCCTGCAGCGCATACGGGCCGAATGCACCGCCCAACCGCTCCGCACGCGCCAGCGCGTCCAGGCCGCGCTGGATCAGCAGGTAGTCCCACCGGCTGCGGTCCTGGTCCAGCAGCAGCACCGGCGCGCCGTCCTTGCCGGTGCGCGCATGCAGGCGCGASGCCTGGATTTCCATCAGCGCSACCAGGCCRTGCACCTCGGGCTCGCGCGGGGACAGCGCGGCCAGCATGCGGCCCAGCCGCAGGGCTTCCTCGCACAGCGTAGGCCGTGTCCAGCCATCGCCGCTGGTGGCCGAATACCCCTCGTTGAAGACCAGATAGACCACGCCCAGCACGGACGACAGCCGTTCCTCCAGTTCCTCGCCGCGGGGCACCTCGAAGGCGACATCGGCATCGGCCAGCGTGCGTTTCGCGCGGACGATGCGTTGCGCGACGGTGGGCTCGGACGTCAGGAAGGCCCGCGCGATCTCGTCGGTCGTCAACCCGCACAGCAGGCGCAGTGTCAGCGCCACGCGCGCGTCCATCGACAGCAGCGGATGGCACGACACGAACACCAGCCGCAGCAGGTCGTCGYCGATGTCGTGATCCAGCGCATCCTCTTCGCGCGCGCGCCGGTCCTCGTGCGCGTCGTCCAGTTCCCGCGCCAGTTCCTCGTGCTTGCGATCCAGCAACTGCACCCGGCGCAGGCGGTCGATCGCGCGGCGCTTCGCGGTGGTCATCAGCCACGCCCCCGGGTTGTCGGGCACGCCGTCACGGGGCCAGGTCTCCAGCGCGGCGACCAGCGCGTCCTGCGCCAGTTCCTCGGCSAGGYCCASGTCGCGCAGCATGCGTGCGAGACCGGCGATGACGCGCGCGGATTCGATGCGCCAGACGGCATCGATGGCGCGATGGGTGGGGGAATCGGACATGCCGTGCATCAGACCACGGCGCCGCAGCGGGTGAAAGCCGCGGCGCAGCGAAGGAGGGCGTCACGGTGTCCACGACACGCCTCCGCCGCCATCACGCATCCTTTTCGCAGTTGATCATCCACGGCACGCCGAACTTGTCGACCAGCATGCCGAACCGCACCGCCCAGAACGTCTGCGCCAGCGGCATGTTCACCTGCCCACCGTCCGACAGCGCGGCGAAGATGCGCTCGGCATCGGCGATGCTGTCCACCGACAGCGACACCGAAAAGCCCTTGATCGCTTCGCACGGGTAGTCGGGATGGTTGTCCGAGCCCATCAGCACCGTCTGCCCGAACGTGATGTTGGTATGCATGATCTTCTGCCGGTGCTCGGCAGGCATGTTCTCGCAGCCTTCCGCACCATCGAACCGCATCATGGGCCCCAGCGTGCCGCCGGTGGCCTGCGCGTAGAAGGTGAAGGCAGCTTCGCAGGTGCCATWGAGGATCAGGTAGGGATTGACGTTCATGGTGGACTCCAGGGGTGGGACGGATGCAGGGCCGGCATGGCCTGCTCATGTCTTCCGACGAACCGGCAGGGCCGGGATCGACAACGTCGGCAGTGAAGAGGGATTCGCCATGCGCCGCCCTCACAGGACCCCGATGTCGGCCCGCTGGCGGCGGGTCAGTCGCGCGAAGGCATGGCGGTACGACCACGCCACCAGCTCCGTGAGGTAGGCGCTGGGCACGGAGGACACGTCCACGACCGTGACCCAGCGGTGGTGCCCCAGCCAGCGCGCCGGCTTGATGCGGGGCTGGTCGGTCAGCTCCAGGAAGCGCTCCGGCGAGACCTTGACGCTGAAGCGCCAGCGCTCCGGTTCACTGGTCTTGAAGTAGGCGAAGCGCTTGCCGCCGACGGCATACACCAGGATGTTGGCGGGCGGTGCGTGCAATTCCTCCACGGAGCCGGGAAGGGAACGGCAGTGGCGTTTGAGGGCGGCGACGTCCATGCATGGATGCTAGCGCCGCGATGGGTTGCATGGTGTGCGGACGGTGTGGGTCGAGGGCGGCGGGTGTCCTAGAGCGGATGCCGCCGTTGCAGCCCGCGGAGTACACCGTCGCTTGCGCCTGAATTCTGGCGACGTGTGGCGACATGGAAAAGGTACTCTGAGCCCTGTTTCGGTTTCGGAAAATCGGGAGCATTCAAGATGAGTGCAGTGAGAAAAAGTGTCGCTTCGCAGTCGACGGTGTTGTGTTTTCTTATGGCGTTGGCGTGTGTCGCATCTCTTCTTTCCTGTAAGCGATATGGCACGGACGTCGAAGTTGATACTGTCGAAGGAAAAGAGTTCATAGTTACTGTCAGTAACAGATCTGAAGATGCGCTGGTGATTGATGACCGCTTGTTTAGTCTGAGTGCGGAGTCTTCTGTCAAGGTGGAAGTTGCGCGTCCTGGCGGAGTGGTTGTCGCGCCGTGCGGTTACCTTGACTACGTAGGCACCGGATCTCGTTTGTCATTRTCGCCTGGCGACGAAGTAGTCCTGCGCGTTCAGTTGACGGCGCTGACAGCCACGCGCTGCCTTACTCCAGAAGAGGAGTACCTGTTCAGAGCTTTGCTGGTTGCAGGCAATGAAGTTGTATCTCGAACTGATTGGGTGCCTTTTAAGGCGGCATCTCTCGACTGACTCCGAGACAGGGGTCAGAGTAGTTTTTTCCTTCTTCTCTAAAGCATAAGGCCCGCATCAGCGGGCCTTGTTGTGATCAGTCAGCCGGAAGCGAAAGGCACGGTGCGGTTCTGAAGATGCATGGCGATCTGGAAAAGGTACTCTGAGCCCTGTTTCGGTTTCACACGGAGCCCGTCATGACTGCCCCATCCGCCTTCACCCGCCTCGCCAAGAAGGCCTCCACGTTCACCGGCCGACYGGCCTGCTTTGCGCTGGCGCTGGGCATCATCGCGGTGTGGGCGGTCACCGGACCGCTGTTCAAGTTCAGCGATACCTGGCAGCTGGTGATCAATACCGGCACGACCATCATCACCTTCCTCATGGTCTTCCTGATCCAGAACACCCAGAACCGCGACACCGAGGCGATGCAGATCAAGCTGGATGAACTGATCCGTGTTTCGCGCAGTGCGAACAACGCGCTACTCGACCTGGAAGAACTGGAAGAGAAGGAACTCGACGCGCTGCGCGAACGCTATGAACGGATGGCACGCGAAGCACGCGATGCGCAGCAGGCACGTCGGCTGCGTTGAGGATGTGCGTCTGTACCGAACTGCGGAGTGGGACTGACATGAAGCGTATCGCCTGCCTGATGCTGTCACTGCTGCCTTGCTGGGCGGCGGCACAGCCGATTGCGAAGACCGCGACCTTCCGCTTCGCCGACGGGGGCGAAGCACGTGTGCACGAGATCGTGGTCGGCGACGCCGCCAAGGTGGACACGCTGGTGGCCACCTACGGCGGATCGGGCTGCACGGATCTGGGACAGCAGTGGCTTCCCCGCCTGGCAGACGGCTTGGGCATCGATGCACGCTACGTGGCGCTCGACAAACGGCATGTCGCTCCGGGAGCGATCGGCGATGGCGGCGTTGCGACCTGCTCGTCCCTGTTCAATGTCCACGATACTCCCCGCCAGTGGATGTCCGACTACATGGACTTCCTGTCGCGGACACTGGAGGCGCAGCCCGGGCGCTGGAAGCAGGTGGTCCTGGTCGGCGGTTCGGAAGGTGGCGCGCTGGCCGCCCGGGTCGCGCGTGCGCGCGCCGATGTGACGCATCTGATCGTGGTCGGCGATGGCGGCTGGAGCATGCGCGAGAACCTGTCCGCGCTGATGGGCGCCGACGTCGTCGAGGCTGCATGGAGGGCCATCGCGCGCACACCGGACAGCACAGATTCTTTCTGGCTGGGTCATGCGCACCGCTACTGGTTCGATACGTTCGATCACGCGCCGCAGGGCGACTACCTGGCTCTTCGGATTCCTGTCCTGATCGGCGTCGGCGAACGCGACCGCAGCGTGCCGGCCGCCTCTGCGCAGGACCTGCTGCGCGCCGCGCATGCGGCGGGGAAGCAGAACATCGGGCTGGTCGTTTATCCCGGAGCCGACCACGGCCTGCGGGCGGATGGACACGATCACCTGCATGAATTCCTGCGGGGCGCCGGGCAAGGCATTGCGAGTGGGGAGCTGGACTAGGCGTCAGCGTGTGGGGATCGCGATGCATCGTTGTCCGGGCCGCATCACCATCCATGGATGCTTGGATTACGCTTCGCTTCGTCCCAGCCTACGACGGGGCGGGGCGATGGCGGTGGTTTCATCGCGGCGCCAACCGCTTTTCCATCCGGTAGTTGTGGATGTCCACGCCTGCCAGCACCCGATCATTCCGGCCGAGGAGGGTGAAACCCTGCCGTTCGAACAGGGGGCGGGCGAGTTCGCTGGCCTCGACGAACAGGCGGTGCAGGCCAAGATCGCGCGCCTGTGTTTCGAGGGCGGTGTAAAGCAGGGTACCGAGGCGCAGCCCTTCCGCATCCGGTGCGACGTACAGCATGTCCAGGTGGCCGTCGGTTTCCAGTTCGGCAAAGCCGAGCACGGTGCCGGCCTGGTCCTGTGCGACCACCACGACGCGGCCGTCGCTGCAGCGTGCTGCCGTGCGCGCACTGTCGGCGGTGRCCGCCCATGCGTCGACCTGTTCGGGCGTGTACGCGCGGGGTCCGTAGTGCCGCACTGAACGGACGTAGAGGTCGGTCAGCGCGGTCGCGTCAGCGGGTCGGTAGCGACGGAGCATGGGCATGCGACGGGGTACTGAGGGCGGTGTTGGCCGCCATTCTGCCTGCCTCTACTCACACATGGCCCGACGCAGGCGCTGAAAAGGTCCGTTCTTCTCTCACTAAGGGTGTCGCGAGGACGAAAGAGGTCCGTTCTTCTCTCACTAAGGGTGTCGCGAGGACGAAAGAGGTCCGTTCTTCTCTCACTAAGGGTGTCATGAGGACCAGAGA